>JBBISZ010000319.1:0-3351 GCA_037441045.1 Deltaproteobacteria bacterium
GGATAGAGGGCATTTCGGCTCATTATGCAGTTCAGAGAGTTTATGACTGGTATTCCAATCTTGGACTCAGAGGGAATGTAAATAAGGACAACGGAGTAAGAGTATTTCTGGAAAAGATGGCTTATGATCCTCTTGGACTCAATGCGTTCTGGGATATATATAGTCATAGCGCTATGGTGATCTGGGTATATCAACCCGACGAAAATACCAGTAGATCATTTGCCTCATCTTATGATGTAGTGGGGCATGAATTTACTCACGGAGTACTTTCAGCACCTCTTGCAGAGGGCGGACTTGTTGAACTGGAATATTCAAATGAGGGGTGGAATAATTCAAATGAATCAGCATCGGTTCACGAGGGTATGGCAGACACAATGGGTTCATTATCTCAGGGTGAAGAAAATCCTCTCTGGCTGATGGGGTACAACGGACTTATTGATTCGGATGGAAATCATAAATGGTTAAGGAATGACAGCGATCCATTCGATGCAGAGGCGCTAACATGGGGAGATAAGGAGTATAGAGGAGCCTGCTCTCAGAGACTCTGTTCAAAATATCCACCACCGCCTACACATAAAGAGGAATGTCAGATTCCACTTGATATGTATGATGCTACATATATTTGTGCCACCACCATCCCATATCCAGCGTGGAAGATAAAAAATCAGATAGGTATAGAGAAGACATCCAGAATGTATTTCAATGTTATTGATAAATATTTACAGAAGAAGGAGAAACTACCTTCAGTGAGCCAGTACATTTATGATTCCTGTCTTGAATTGTACAACAACGGAGAAGGTGAGTGCTGTATTGTTGCTCAGGCACTTTCAGAGTCAAAATTTACAATAGATCTGAGAGGTGTGGTATGTGGAGCAACTCCTGATGCGGGGTTGGATGTAGCAGAAGATATAATAACCGATGTTATTGTAAGAGATATTGCAGAAGATATTGTTGATACTTCAATTGTTGACACTTCAGAAGATGTTAAAGATATAGGTTATGAGGATGTCAAAGATGCATCTGATATTCAGGATGCTTCAGGAGAAGAACTCATTATTGATACTTCATCTATTAATGATTTAATAGACAAAGACGATAATGATATATCTGTGACATCAGATGATCTCGCACCCCTGGATACTATGCATGAAGATAATAGTGTGGTTGATGAGATGACATATCAGGATATTATAATTGTCAAAGATTCTCAAATATCAGGTGATGATAGCTCTTCAGGTTGTTCCTGCTCATCGGTTGAATGATATTTTGATAAAAAAGTTATTTTGATATAACTTATTTTGACCGGTCAAGGAAGAGGTCAAGACAATGCAGTGTGACGACATTTTAAAAAGACTAAAATCCCTTTCAAATCCCGATGTAGTAGAAGGTATGGCAAGATATGGGAATTAATCCACAAAATACCTATGGAGTTTCTATTCCGAACCTCAGAAAAATAGCAAAAGAAGTTGGAAAGAATCATTCTCTTTCTCAACAGCTCTGGAGTTCAGGTATACACGAAGCGCGCATACTTGCGAGTATGATTGATGAGCCTGATCAGGTGACAAAGAAACAGATGGATTTATGGGTTAAGGATTTTGATTCGTGGGATGTATGCGATCAGTGCTGTATGAATCTGTTTAGTAAGATACCATCGGCATGGGAGAAGGCAAAAAAGTGGACGAAGCGTAAAAGGGAATTTGAGAAACGGGCTGGTTTTGCGTTAATAGCGTGTCTGGCATGGTATGATAAGGAATCGCCAGATAAAAAATTTTTAGCCTTTCTTTCAGGAATAAAGCGGGAAGCAAATGATAATAGAAATTATGTAAAAAAGGCAGTCAATTGGGCATTGAGTAATATTGGGAAAAGGAATCTAAGTCTTAATAAAAAGGCTATTGAAACTGCAAAAGAGATTCAGAAAATGGATTCAAGAAGTGCTAAATGGATTGCTCAAGATGCGATCAGAGAATTAACGAGCAAAGCAATCCAGAAAAGATTGGAACTCCCTATTCTCGGTTAGATTGTACATCGGATAGAGTGGGTGAATTTCTTCACAGATTGTGAAAATTTTCTCCCTTAAGAATTTTTATAAAAATTTTAATTGTTTAAAATTATCGAAATTATTGTTTGTAAGATTGTGGAATTTAGTTTGAAAAAAAATGAAATAAGTATTTTCAGGAGGTCTTTTATATTTATAAAAAATTTATTTCTCTATGTTGTACTTATTTTAAGTCTGTTTTTATTTACTGGTGCTACCTGCTCTCCAATCTCGCCACCTTCAATCACACCATCGAGGAGTCTTAAGGTTCAGGATGAGGGGAGTAAGTCGGTCAGTGTATATGGTGGATTGGGTGGTCAAATATTTGATACGGGTGGGCATGGAATTGGACTGGAGGCATCCCTGAGATTAAAAGATGATACAGGTCTTTCAGCAAATATCATTGGTGCAACTGGAGAAGAGCTGCTCGAAAATGATTATTCACTTTTTGGAATTGGAACGGGTTTGATAAAATACATCGGGAGATTGAACAGCGAATCTTATCTAATGGCATTTGAGCCGAGAATGGATATTATGTATCTGACCAATGGAACTCTGTCATCAGTACCGAATTTTAATCTTCATATCTCATACTTTTTACTTAAATTTTTAGAGGGTAGATTAACATTGAGGTCAGGGGCAAGCCTCGTCGTTTCAAGAGGGGATGAAATAAATGTAAGTAAATCAGTAAGTGATTCTGTTTATACAAAATCCTGTATAATGAATACTATTTATGTAGGTGGAGATATTGGATGTTTATTTCATTATAAAAATAGCTATATAGGTCCTTCTTTTGGACTTCTGTATACACATACAACAGAAAAATGTTACTACTGCTCTGATGAATGGTTTTATTTACTTCTTAATACAGGTATAAGTTTCTGATATCAGTTTATCAATGTACACCCGCATCCTCCCTCATCGGACTCTTCTCCAAGTTTGGAAAGATCGGTGCTCCTCTTCTTTATATCCTCCGACTGTGATATATCCTCAACATTTATTCCGGCATCAGCCTCGATTGATGTATCCTGTACTATTGGTGTATCTTCTGTATTAACGTTTGAGTCTCTGGTATTTTCATTATCTGTAAATAAACTATCATTCTGGGTTATATCGGTATTTGTAACGTTTGAAGAAGTGTCCTGATGTCCATAGTCTGTGTATGTGTCAATCCCTGCATCAGTTGGGCTACCAATTATACTTATTGTAAAGTAAACAGGAATAAGGTCCTCGGCTTTTTCAGGGAGGATGCTCCTGTTTCTACCTGTCTCTACAGGTGACTCTCCGTCCCAAGCTGCAATATAATAGTAGATCTT
>JBBISZ010000320.1:0-3326 GCA_037441045.1 Deltaproteobacteria bacterium
ATCGTGTGTATAAGTAAAGATGATAGGAAGACTGTATACAAACTCATAAATGATAAGTCTGATTTTTGTATAGAAACTGTAAAATGTACATGTAAAGTGGGTTGTTTAAAATGCCTGAGATACAGGCCGCTTATGATTAATACAGAGGGGAAATATTTTCCTTGTTTCATAGAACAGGAAAACTATATAAACCTTATACAAAATCAAACAATTTCTCCTGACATAAATAATTATATAGGAGAAGGAAATAGAAGGATATCTGAATTTGCTGTAAGATATGGAAATAATAGTCCTATACTGAACAATGAGCCCACTCTTGAGAAATATAGAGATATTGTTTATTTTGAACTTTCAAAAGATGCTTATAAAGACATAAAAGAAAACTATAGAAGTTATGAACTTTTGAGAACCAGATATTTTGATCAGGAATATATCCATTTTATACCAATAAATCCATCTGATTCATGGAAGAATTACAAAAAAACTCTTAGGATAATGATTAACAACTTTTACAAGGAAAAAGCAAAATTAATAAAGTCAAACAATAAGGTAATTGAGGAAGATGGGTTGGTTCTCAATAGAGTTGTGTTTTCCCATCAGAATAGTGTCCTAATAGAAAATGATATAAATAGTATAAAAGAAATACTTGAACACCTTGACTATGTTCAAACCATTTATTTTAAACTAAAAGGTTATTATTATAAGCTCAATTATATCAATTTGAGCATTTCGGAGATGGATATTAATGGAAGAACAGTCTATATAGGGGCTTTCTTCCCGAAAAATAAAGAAGATAGAGAATTAATAAAAGATAGATATTTAAATAAAGAGGGTTTTTCAATGATAACAGAAAATTATTATAATTTTATTGTAAAGAAGGCACAGGAGAAGAAGAATGGCGACTAAGAATATTTTGATTTCGCTCGTTGGAACCACTCCGCAGGTTGTGACAGAGACTATATGGCAATTGAAGGAAGAAAGAAATATAAAGATATCAAAAGTGTTTATCATAACGACCATGCTTGGTAAAAACATTATTTTTAAGGGTGATACAAACAGAAATATACCTTCATTAAAAGATAAACTTATTGAGATGCAGAAATATGGTTATGATATAGGGCTTGGCGAAGATGATATATTTGTAATAAAGACCCTTGCAGGTAAAGAAGTTGAAGATTTATCTACAAAAGAAGAAAACGAACTAGCTGCAAACTTTATTCTTGATACCACAAGAAAAATAATGTCGCAGTATGAAGATTCAAGTATTTATATGTCAATTGCTGGAGGAAGGAAGTCCATGTCTGCTCTGGCTGCTATTACCATGACTTTACTTGGAAGACAGAAAGACCATATCCTGCACGTTCTGGTATCTCCTGAAGAGATAGAAAAAAAGGGTTATTTTTATCCACCAGAAGATCCTGAAAAGAAAATGAAAATATCTCTATTTGAAGTTCCATTTATATGTCTTGGAGAAAAATATAATAATTTAATCAGAGACACAGATACTTTTATTGATGTAGTTAATTCAATTAAAAATTGTTTTGTACTGGATGAATCTGCCAGTGAGGATGATTATGTAACACTTACTGAAAGCAATTCCCGAGCAATTAAGGATATATTAATCAAACTTGAAAATATAGCAAGGGAAGGTATTGCCCGCAGTATTCTATTTGTAGGTGAAAGTGGAACAGGGAAAGAATTATTTGCAAAGTATTTTTTTTCCCTTTATAAAAAATATAATAAAGACAGGCATAATATACCTTATAACACAATTGTAATTTCAAACTATGAGAACAATGAAGATATTTTGAATTCCGAATTATTTGGACATAAAAAGGGTGCGTTTACAGATGCCTTAAAGGACAGGGAGGGATTGATCGAGTTGAGTAATAATGGGATCCTCTTTATAGATGAAATAGGGAAGGCAAATGAACTAATACAGAATAAACTTTTGAGGGTGGTAGAATATAAAAAATTCAGACCTGTTGGCTCAAATACTGAACAGGATGCTGATGTGTTTTTTATATTTGCAATGAGAGAGGACCCAGAAACGAAACTTATTGAGGATTTAAGAAATAGAATAAATATCACATTTGTAGTTCCACCTCTCAGAGATAGAAAAGAGGATCTTAAGATGCTTATAAAGCACTTTGCAAAGAAAATTTATAAATCTCTTCTGGAAAAGGGGAAGATACCTCCGGAGCAGAAATTAGAAGTTTCATTCGATGCCATCTATAATTCACTTTATGAATATGACTGGCCTGGAAATGTAAGAGAACTGAAAAAAACAATAGAAAATATGTTTAGTTTTAGAGATGAGAATGAGATGAAACTTACTAAATTGCCACAGGATTTTATTGAAAAATTGAAACATCAAGTAGAGAGCAAAAAGCGGGTTAAGTTAGATGAAAAGTCTGATCTTCTTGAAAAACTCGAAGCACTATTTGGATACAAGATAGATCTGGACAAAGGTATAAGATTAAAAGAAATAAGAGATGATTTTCAAAAGTTATTATGTACATGGATCTATAATAACTATAAGGACGATGGGAATTTAAATTTATATGATATTGCTAAGTCTGTAGGAGTATCACCGAATACTTTTAGAAAGTACATTAAAAAAGGAAAAAAATAAGTATGGCTTTATACATAATTAATACGCCTGTTCTTACAAACTTTGGTGAATATAGATTTGAAAAAATAGATATAAAAGATGCAAGAAATCTGCTTCTTAATAATAAATTTATTTCTGCCGTTGGGCATCAGGGTTCATCTGTATTTTTGACAAGACTTCTGGGTATTGAGATAAAAACAAATAGAATAGAAATATTTATGGAGCCAGGAGATCTGGCGGTGATACTTAAATTGAAAAAGAGATTGCCAGAAGGAGTTGTATTGTCGGAAGAGGAGATTCAAAAGTTTGAATTTGACCTCGGATTGCTCACGCGTATAAAGTAAATATTTTCAGGGTTATGTAAATAGTATAATCTATACAGGTAAAATATTTGATTCGGAAGTGTTGTTTTATCAACAATCGTAAAGACGACTTGATTAGCGGTCTCTGGAGAAAAAAGAGAAGTTGATTATGTGCTAGAAAATACTACTCTCAGAGAAGAAAATAATAGTTTATTGGGTAGTTCAAAATTCGGTATAGTATTTTGTATTCAGGAAGATAGACAATTAAAAAAATAGTTGAAAAAGGTAAATAAGTGTAGTAATTGAAAAGAAGGTAAGCAGGAAATCTGAAAGAGAGAATAAGACAGAGGAAGAAGCTCATTGACAACTGAAAAAGAGAGGAAAAGGGAAATAGGTAAAAATGGTAGAAT
>JBBISZ010000321.1:0-261 GCA_037441045.1 Deltaproteobacteria bacterium
TATCAAATGTCTTCCCCTGGCTCTTATGGATGGTGATCGCCCACGCAAGCATCACAGGAAATTGTGTAAACTTTCCTACCTCCTCGGTTACAATCTTTCTCCCTTCCATATCATACCGGTAATTTATGATTCTCCACGTATGAGGTTCTATCTCAACAATCTCTCCATCCTCTATTTCGGCGATTAGCATAGATCTATCATCAACCACTTCTATCTCTTTTATTCGTCCGATCGTACCATTTATCCATCTCCCTTCAGGGT
>JBBISZ010000321.1:286-3296 GCA_037441045.1 Deltaproteobacteria bacterium
GGAAGGCTTTAAATCAAGCATAATATCTGTGTGCAGGTAATTATCATCAAAATTCCCGCTCTTTATCCCCTGAAAGGAATAAAGAGGAGCATCAATTCTATCAAGTTCAAATCTGTTTATCTTCTCTGCAATCTTATTTGTAGTGGCAAGATGAATATACATATCCCTTTCTGATGGAATAAAGTCCTCATCCACTCTTGAGTTGAGCCTCTTTAAGAGTTCTTTATCGATAGTATTATTTCTTATGGCGTTGAGAATTTCCAGAAAATCATTATCTCTCTGTCTGAAAACCTTCTCAAGTTCAATAAACTTAAATTCAGCACTATTAAAAGCAACCGAATCAAAGAAATACGGACTTTTGTACATATATTTAAATATTTCCTGCTCAACACCTCTTACAACCGGTGGCAGTTGATAAACATCTCCTATAAGAATCATCTGAACACCACCAAATGGCAGTCGCTTCTTCTTCCCATTTAATCTCATAAATTTATCAATACAGTCAAAGAGGTCTGATCTCACCATTGATATTTCATCAATAACAATTGTATCAATAGCCTTATAAAGCCTCCTTGCAAACTTTGAGAGTCTCTCAACCTTCTCCAGCGTAATATCAATCCCGAATCTAAAGAAGGAGTGGATTGTCTGTCCGCCCACATTTATCGCAGCTACACCAGTTGGTGCAAGGACTATCACATTCTTTTTTGTGTTTTCAAGAAAGTATTTTAATAGAGTTGATTTCCCTGTACCTGCCCTGCCAGTCAGAAATATATTCTCATCTGAATTCTCCATCATATTATAAGCACTGGATATCTGCTCAGTAAACTCCAGCAGGACTGCCCCTCTCTTTTTCAAATCTACCTCCAGCAATAGATAGAAGAGTTAATCAGGAAATCAGAGCAATTTAATCCTAAATCAATGTTCATTTTTTAAGTGACGAAAAACTTATGATGTTGGACCTTTTTGACATCTCTATAAAATCAGAGATCCTCATTGCGATCTTCTGTGGACTCAATCCGATCTCATCGAGTATAAGATCTCTTGGACCGTGTTCAATAAACATATCAGGAATACCTATATTCAGGATATTTTTATTTGTGTGTAATTTATTGATAAGCAATTGATTCAGACATGAACCAAAACCTCCAAAAACCACATTCTCTTCAACAGTTACTACAAAATCTGAAAATCTCAAAAGATTATCAATCTGCTCTATATCAATAGGCTTTGCAAATCTTGCATTGAAAACAGATGCTGAAATACCTTTATCCCCGAGCATTATTGCCGCTTTAATAGAAGGAAAGACCATTGACCCAAGAGTAATAATCAGGACATCAGAGCCTGCCTCTCCAAAAATAATCTCCCCTCTCCCCTTTTTGAATTCTGAATGAGGAAGAGCCCTCTTATGACTACCTACCCTCCCGCGAGGATACCTGATAGCAATGGGTCCATCGTGCGCCAATGCAAATTCAAATGATTTCTTCATCTCAAACTCATCGCAGGGTGCAATTATGGTCATGTTTGGAATCATCGAAAGATAAGAAATGTCAAAGACTCCGTTGTGTGTGGCACCATCCTCACCCACTATTCCTGCCCTATCTATGGCAAATATCACATTCAGATTCTGCAGCGCCACATCATGGACGATCATATCGAATGCTCTCTGTAAAAAGGTCGAATATATACAGACTATAGGTCTCAGTCCCTGTGTGGCAAGTCCTGCAGCAAATGTAACAGCGTGTGGCTCTGCAATACCTACATCGTAAAATCTATCAGAATATCTTGTCTTAAACTTCTTGAGCCCACAGCCGTCCGTCATAGCAGCAGTAATGGCTATAACCGATTTATTCTTCTCTCCTATTTCTGTTATTGTATCAGAAAATACCTCTGTAAAAGTCTTAGAATCTGTTGCAGATTGAATCTTTTCTCCCGATAGTGCATTAAATGCAGATATTCCATGGAACTTCTCAGGATTTAATTCTGCAAATTTATATCCTCTACCTTTCTGAGTACACACATGTATCAGTACAGGACCATCCAGCTGTTTAATCCCCTTAAGGAAGTCCAGAATCTCAAATATATTATGCCCATCAAGAGGACCGATATATTGAAAATTTAATCCCTCAAATAGAATACCAGGAGTAAGTAACACCTTGGACGAATTTATGGCCCTTCTGGCGAGCATCAGTGCCTCATTTGTCAATGAGGGAACTTTATTAAGCAAATCCTTAATCTTCTGTCTTGTCTGTGCAAAACTGCCGGATGCAAACTTGCGAGAAAACCATCTGGAGAGGGCACCAGTATTAGGACCAATAGACATCTCGTTATCATTGAGGATAACGATCAGGTTTTTCTCCATATGTCCAGCATTGTTTAGACCTTCAAAAGCCAGCCCCGAACTCATACCCCCATCACCAATTACAGCAATAGTATGCCCGTTTAACCCCTTATATTTCATCCCCTCTGAAATCCCGAGAGCTGCTGAAATAGAAGTTGAGGCATGTCCACAGCCAAAGACATCAAAAGGACTCTCAAAGATATTTGTAAAGCCACTTATTCCTCCATGCTGCCTGAGAGTATGGAACCTCTCTCGCCTTCCAGTAAGGATCTTGTGTGCATAAGATTGATGCCCCGTATCCCAGACTATCCTGTCTACATTTATGTCAAATATATAATGTAAAGCAATCGTCAGCTCCACTACCCCCAGAGAGGATGCGAGATGCCCACCATTTTTTGATACAACATCAATAATAAGTTTTCTTATCTCTTCTGCAAGTTGTGGCAACTGTTCAACTGGCAGTCTCTTTAAATCCTCTACGCTATTTATCTTTTCAAGAAGAGCCATTTTTACTTAACTCCTCCATGAGTTTATCAACAATCCTGATTTTATCAATATGTTTGTTAAAAACACCATCAAACAGACTCAGATCTTCCTCACTCACCCTGTTATTTTCCACCAATCTACGATTTGACATTAAAAAAACTTTGATATCCTTAAGATTTGGATTGC
>JBBISZ010000322.1:0-3293 GCA_037441045.1 Deltaproteobacteria bacterium
TCATATTGTCCCTGATTATAGCACTTATGCTGGATAGATCAATAGATGTAAGATCCGTTGAGTTCTGCTTTGCATCAAACTCAATAGATACTGGTGGATTCTCAATATTATCATTCTCTCTGGGATTGGATATGATTATCTCCGGGGCAGATCAACAGTTAGAGATTGTACACAA
The DNA here is from genome assembly GCA_037441045.1 of Deltaproteobacteria bacterium. Taxonomy (GTDB): domain Bacteria; phylum Myxococcota; class SpSt-1050; order SpSt-1050; family SpSt-1050; genus SpSt-1050. Next base: position 176 of record JBBISZ010000322.1, read on the forward strand.
GGCTAATAACAAAAAAATTGTTTTATACAGGATTTTTGAGTCTCTACTAATTTTTTGCAGAAAATGTAGAGTATGTTATATTTATAAAGATGGATCAGAGCTGGCTTTCATTCAAGTTTATCACCCGTGCAAAGGCAATCTTCTGGGCAAGGATGTTTATTCTTCTGCTGTTTTTGCTGGTATTTCTTGTCAGAGATTGGGCATCGTTTCTGGGACTCAGGAGTTTCTGGGCAATTTTGTTTTATATATGTATTCTACTTTATACTTCCATTTTTGCATATTCGATATTTTATCGCAAAAGAGAGGGCGTAATTACATACATTTCCCTTCTTCTGGATCTTCCGTTTATCGTTTATCTCATAATTTATACAGGAGGGCTCAGAAGTCCACTCTTCTTCTTACAACTTTTATATACAACATTTTTTGCACTCCTCTTTATAAGACCACTACAGGTAGTTCCTCCTCTTATGCTGTTACCTATTATTGCGCATATAGATCAACTTGTGTTTGTAAGGGGACTGGTGGTACAGGATGTCCTTCTTTTGATAATGTATTCACTTGCAAATTTACTTCTGCTATATTCAATCGTATATCTGAACACTCAGGAGAATCTTCAGCATGACGAGATTATGCGACTCAAGGATGCAATGAAGGAACTGGAACTTACAGATGAGAGGTTGAGGCTCTCAAGGGAGATACACGATGGTATAGGTGCAACTCTTTCAGCAATAATTATGCAGATAGACTATATTTTATCACTTACAGAGCCAGAATTGATAAAAAAGGAACTGGAGGAGTTGAGGACTATGTCAGAAGAGGGGATGGAGGAGTTGAGAAGGGCTGTAATGCTATTGAGATCAGATTTTGATCTCAAAAACATGCTTTCTAATATGATTGAGAGATTTGAGATCAGGACAGGGTGTAAGATTGAAAGCGATGTGGTATTGAAGGACTGTAATCTAAAGCCGGATGAACTCCTTGCAATCTTCAGAATTATTCAGGAGGCACTAACCAATGCGGCAAAACATTCTGAGGCAAAGGAGGTAAGACTGCTGGTAAGAGTAGAGGATAGATCATTTGATATACTAATCAGTGATGATGGGAAAGGATTTGATACTGATAGACATATGGAGAATCACTATGGTATAATCAATATGAAAGAGAGGGCGAGGATTATAGGTGCAGGACTCATGATTGAATCTACTATAGGAAAAGGCACTCAGGTTTTCTTAAAGAGAGGTATTTAAGATGGGAGTCAGTATTGTAATCGTTGAAGACAATGTTACATTTTTGAAGCAGATTGAAAAACTTATAAGAAAGGATGAGAGATTTGAACTGAGAGGAACGGCAACAAATGGTGCCGATGCTATAAAACTTATTTTTGAACAAAAACCTGAATTGGTTCTTCTGGATTTGAGCCTTCCAGATTTTCAAGGCACAGAGGTAATAAGGCAGGTGAGGGAGAAGAAGATACGATGTGATTTTCTAATTCTGACTGTCTTTGAGGAGGAGAAATCCGTGCTCTCTGCAGTCAGGGCTGGTGCGGCAGGTTATCTCTTAAAAGGCACTCCTTACAAGAAGATAAGAGAGGCACTTCTGGAGATTCATTCTGGCGGATCTGTTATTCAGCCAAATCTGGCGAGAACACTTCTGAATATCTTTATGGAGCAGGAGAGGCTAAAATCGGAGGTCAAGCCGCTCTCAAAGAGAGAAAAAGAAATACTCAACTATATCGCAAAAGGACTCTCAAATAAGGAGGTGGCTGAGGTTCTGGGACTCTCAAGCACAACTGTTAGAACTCACCTTGAACATATCTATGAAAAATTAAATGTGACAAATCGCGTTGAGGCAGTTACTGAGGGGATAAGACAGGGGCTTGTGGATGTATGATTTTTTTCAATTATTCCTTTTAAAAAAACAATAATGGAAAAATTTAACATATAAAAGGAGAAGCGTAATGGGAAAAAATAATTTTGTAAAAAATAACAAAAAAAGAGACCCCGTACTTGAAGCCTGGGTTATTATTGATAGGATAAATCCAAGGGTTCCAGCACTTCATGCATTTGATGGTATGAAGTATGAGACAGAGAATGGCAACGGTTGTCCCTTCTGTCCGGGCAATGAAAAGAAGACACCCAAGGAGATTATTGCATTCAGAGAGGAAGGTACCCAACCTGACACCCCTGGATGGTGGGTGAGGGTGGTTCCGAGCAATAACCCTATTTTGCGAATAGAAGGTGAGGATGAACATATTGGCGTGGGTATGTATGATATGGTTATGGGAGCAGGAGCTCACGAGGTGATTATTGAGACACCTGATCATTCACATGATCTTGCAGCGATCTCTGAATCACAGATAGAAAAGGTAATATGGGCATATAGAGACAGGATTATGGATTTGTACAAGGATAAGAGAATCAGATATGCCCTTGTATACAAAAACAAAGGATATATGGCAGGGGCGACTCTGCCACATTCACATTCTCAACTAATAGGTCTTCCTATCACGCCCAAGATCATCAGGGAAGAATTGGAAAATGCAAAGAGTCATTACAATAAGAAGGAGAGATGCCTCTTCTGTGATATTTTAAATAGTGAGAGACAGCAGGGGGAGAGAATACTTATACAATCCAAGAACTTTGTTGCGTTCTGTCCTTATGCATCCAGGTTTCCTTTTGAGATAACATTAATGCCAGTTCATCATGACTGTGACTTTACACGAATATCCAAAGATGAGGCTATGGACCTTGGAAGGGTGCTCAAGAATGTGCTGGGGGCATTAAATTCCGCACTCTCCAATCCACCATATAATATGTCTTTACATACTTCTCCAAACAGGCTGCCCCGTATAGGCTACTGGATAACCATTGAGGATGATTATCACTGGCATTTTGAGATAATTCCGAGACTCCAGAGGGTCGCAGGTTTTGAACTGGGAACAAGTTTTTATTACAATCCTACTCCGCCAGAACTGGCTGCAAATATGTTGAGACAGTTTATTAGAAAGGATTAAACTATACAGAGATCAAATTGTAGATATGGGTGAAGAGGTTAATACATTTTTTACAGACGGTTGTCAAGAGAATTGTGTCTGTCCATAAAATTTTTTCACAAACAT
>JBBISZ010000323.1:0-3287 GCA_037441045.1 Deltaproteobacteria bacterium
GTCCTCACTGTACTGGCATAGGGCATCTTTACTATTTTGATCCGGATAAGATAGTTCCAGATAAGAGTATATCGGTTAATCAGGGTGCGTTTGCAGCATTTTCCCAGATTCATACATATTTTATGGATGAAATAAGGACAGCACTCAAACTGCTCAGGGAGTCCCCTGACACACCATTTTTCAGGTTGAGAGAGAATACTCGAAGAATTCTAATCTACGGGAACAATGAGGAAGATCCAATATATTTTGAAGGTGCAATACCTTTTCTTGACAGGAGATATAAGGAGACCGAGTCAGGTTATGTTAAGGAGATATTGCAAAAATACATAAGTTATAAACCCTGCCCTGTATGTGGAGGAAAGAGACTTAAAAAGGAGTATCTCAATGTTTTTGTGGGAGGCAAAAATATTATAGAGATAACAGAATTATCCATTGAGAATTGTATTAAATTTTTTGAAAATATCTCGCTTACAGAGAGGGAAAAAAATATTGCCTCCACAGTCTTAAAGGAGATACACAAGAGACTATATTTCTTAAATGATGTAGGACTTGGGTATATCTCTCTGGATAGAAATGCCTCCACACTCTCGGGAGGGGAGTATCAGAGGATAAGACTTGCGACTCAGATAGGAACTGCTCTCTCCGGGGTATTGTATGTGCTGGATGAGCCATCTATCGGACTCCATCAGAGGGATAATCAGCGATTGATAGAGACGCTAAAGCATCTCAGAGATATAGGGAATACTGTGATTGTAGTTGAGCACGATGAGGCAACAATAAGAAGTGGTGATGTGATTATTGATATGGGTCCTGGTGCAGGTGAATATGGCGGTTATGTCGTTTACAATGGAAATCTTGAAGGTCTTCTCAAAGACGATAAGTCAATTACAGCAAAGTTTTTAAGAGGAGATGAAAGGATTGAGGTTCCTGAAAATAGGAGGAAGCCAGATGGATACCTAAGAATAAGTGGGGCGACAGGAAACAATTTGAAAAATCTGGATATAAAAATACCTCTCGGTACACTGGTCTGTATAACAGGAGTTTCGGGTTCGGGCAAGAGTTCTCTAATAATTGACACCCTCTATCCTGCCCTTTTAAATAAACTCCATCTCTCAAGTCTGAATACACTTCCATATAAGAAGCTATCAGGGTATGAAAGTGTCTCAAGAGTTATTCAGATTGATCAATCACCAATAGGCCGTACACCTCGTTCTAATCCTGCCACATATACCGGACTCTTTACGCCTATAAGAGAGCTCTTTGCGATGGTGCCAGAGTCTATGAGGAGGGGATACAGGGCAGGAAGGTTCAGTTTCAATGTAAAAGGCGGTAGATGTGAGACCTGTGAAGGGGCGGGCGTAATCTCTGTTGAAATGCAGTTTTTACCAGACGTCTATATAACCTGTGATGATTGTTTGGGGATGAGATACAACAGAGAGACATTGGAGATTCTATATAAAGGAAAGAATATAGCTGATGTGTTGAATATGCCTGTTGTAGATGCAATGGATTTTTTTAAGAATCACAGAAGGATTTTCCGAATACTTCAGACACTTGACGATGTTGGACTCGGTTACCTCAAACTGGGTATGCCTGCCACAAATCTTTCAGGTGGGGAGGCTCAGAGAATAAAACTTGCAGCAGAACTCGGCAAAAAGCACGATACCTCCACGCTCTACCTGATGGATGAACCTACAACGGGACTACATTTTGCAGATATAAAAAAACTAATGAATGTAATCCAGAGGCTTGTAGATGCCGGCAATACTGTAGTGGTTATAGAGCATAATCTGGATGTAATTAAGTGTTCAGATTATATCATAGATCTGGGTCCAGAAGGTGGAGATAAAGGAGGGTATATTGTCGCTGAGGGGACACCCGAGGAGATCGCAAAATCTCCCAATTCTTACACAGGTAAATACCTCAAGAACTACTTAAAATGATTTTATAAGGCGATTGTTTATTATATTGAATTAATAAAATAATAACATCCCCTCCCCTATAATGTATAGTGCCAGTTACTTTTTCATTCGGCATTTATTTTAACCAATTGATATTATTGGTAATATTTGAGATATTGCTAGAGATAATTGACTTTAAGTGCCAGTTACATTTATGTGCATTTACGCGAATTATAGGAATTTGTGCCTGATGTATGATGGTCCAATGGATTGTATATGGTTTTTTAGTATTTTAACATCAAATATACTTCTTTATCAGTAGTATTTAAGCGAGATTGTTTAGGAGCGCCAGTTACTTTCTTGTCCCCTTCTTTGTCCTCTCGTGGTTGGTCCTTACCTTATCTATCTGATATTATTGAACATAATTAAAATATTGTCAGATGTAATTATCTATAGGTGCCAGGTACTTTTTATACCAGGTACTTTTTATATATACTTTTTTGTTACTTTTTCTACTTAATTACTTCAAACCGTTGACCGTTGACATATATGTATATCAATTTATTGTATGGCATCATAAGTGCTACTTGTAATTGCTACACTATTATTTGGTTTCAAGTGTAAAGCATAAGTTGTGTAGTTCAGGAGTGCCAGTTACTTTTTTATTCGGCATTTATTTTAACTAATTGATATTATTGCAATAAATGCACTTTTATTTTGCTATATTGCTATATTAATTACATCTATCCAGAATAAATTTTGCAAAGAATCCTTTGGGTTTAATTTTTCATTTAGTCTTTAACTGATAAATAAACATTTTGATGGCATTATCGAGGTTTAATCTATGTACTACATATATGAGTCTATGTGAGAGGATAAATAAACCTTATGAGACCCTGCCAATTGTGTTGGATGTTGAGCAATTAATATTAAGTGGATTTTAAGTTGGACAGTATTTTGATGTATAAAGAAGACATTGATAGGGTAACCTGATTTTGAAATTGCAAAATATCCATGACTAACACATTGTTTTAAAAGGATAAGTTTTATGACCTGATATTACTTTGGACAGCAGTGTACATAACCAATAAAAAATAAATAAGGTTGTTAAGTGTCTAATTACATAAAGGTATCAAATGCAAAAGGATTGCGGTAAAAAAACTATTTTTGTAATGGGAATGATAGGATAAACATACGCTCTGAAATGCTACTCGTAAACATCTCAATAGTACCACCGATAGCATTTACAATTATTGTTGAAGTAGCGGCGTGCCGTATAAGATGTTTCTCATCTGATTTTTCAAATCTCTGCAAAAGTGAGGATATGTCTGATGTAATCTCCGCTATATGAGATATGATTATCTGTATATGTTCATCTCTGGTATT
>JBBISZ010000324.1:0-3275 GCA_037441045.1 Deltaproteobacteria bacterium
CAAAATTCATTAGACAATTTTATTTATAAATCTCCCAACTGAAGCAATATTACAATATATTCCAAAATTAATTAGTGGGTAACCCTATAACTCCAGAATCAGGGTAACTAATCTTGAATTTATTCTTAATACCCCATAGAAAAAATTGTAACATTTGAATTTAATTAATTTGATAGATTTCTTGTCTGTTCTTATATTCTCCTGACTTAATATTTGAAAGACAAAAAATCTAGAAAACCTGTGCAAGATCTACTAATAGCAAAAATATTTCAGCACAAAGATTACAAAAGAATTGAATAAATAAAAACAACAGGGCTTGTAAGTTTTAAGAAAACAATTTTAGTTAGAAGAACATAACCTCTGATATACAGGTTCGTGGATTCTTCTTCCCTTTCTCTATGCCATCAATAATTATTTCAACAGAATATGTGGATATATTCTCTTCAAAGTAAATCATATATTGATATGCCCCCTGGGTCTCAGCCCTTGGCGACTCAACAACACCCAGAACAGGAGACGAAACATTCTGATATTTCCCCCTTACAACCTGAGATTCCGTCCCATTGGAGATCCTTATACTAAAAGAAGTAATCTTATTATTTGGCAACCACGAGTCCTCTGTCTCCATACAACCGGGGATCATTACCATGGCTTTTATCGCCTGATTACCATCAAATTCAAATTTGATACTATCCTTCTGCCCTTTCTTCTTTGCTGGTTCGGGCGACCATGCAGAACCTATATTACCATCAGATGCCCATTTTGCAGGATTCAATACTACCGGTTCAACCTTCTCTCCCTTCTTAACTTTTTTCGGTTTTTCTGAAAGTTCTGAGGATGCCTCAATATTTTTTATTTTTATCGGTGTAAGAAAATTTACTATTTTGGGAGTTTCGTCTTTTATATAAGAACCATTTTTATATCTGTAAACATCATATATACCGCCATAAATAATAGTCGTAGGGGGTTTTGTATGTCCGAAATATACAAGTTTTTTCTCCCTTGGAATAAGTATTTCCCTTGAGCCATTCTTGTCCTCATCAATCAGGTTAATACCTTCCTTTATCTCTCCATACTGAATTACCTTTTCATTGGCACAGACCCTTCAGCCTTATTAAAATAGTAGTTTCCTTCAAAAATCTTCTTGAATACACCTCCATATGCCGCAATAATTACAAGGTGAGAACCTGTTTCATCTGGAGAATCATCTTTTGTCCATATAAGCAGATCAAGTCTTTTATCGCCATTTACATCATCAATCTCGTATTTTTCAAGAGTAAAAGCCTCTTTTATTTTATACTCTATCATCTCCTGATAATTCTTTTTATCCTCAGTCGCCTTTAATACATTAAAAGACTTCTTATCCTTCTCATTTTTTACGAGAAGAACAACCTCTTTTATGTTATCTCCGTCCATATCTGCATAATCATCAGAAATAATCTCAACCTTTTTCTTTGAGAACTCCTTAAAATATGAACTACTCTTTAATGGTACAGTCTCCTGGGCAAATAGAGAAACACAGAACAACAGAAATGTAATAAAATAAAAGGCTCTTCTCATATATCCTCCTTGAAAGCGCTTTGATTCACTACCACTCAAAAACATTTTTATCAATCAAATTATAATACATTGACAAAATACCAGTTAAGTGCAAAATAGCCAAATCTGGATATTTCTGGAGGTTAAGTATGATTAAAAAATTTAACCTTTTTTGGATTATTGAATTAATTATATCATTTACAGGATATGGACTTTCAGCGTCAAATAAATCAGATGAGAATAAGAAAAAAGACAAAACAGAGGTTATTAACACTGGTTGCAACTGCAAACATAATGAAAAAGGATGCGATTGCAAGAATGAGAGTTGCCCCTGTAATAATACCTCTGAAAAAAAGTGCAACTGTAAAAAAGATGAAGGCAATCAGGAAAACTCCTCAAGTTGTAGCGGCAATTGTGAAAAATGCTCAGAAGACTGCGCACACCATAAGGACAGGAGTGATTCTTCCGGTAATCATTGTTCGCACGCATGCAAGCAGGAATGCCCGCACAACAAAGAAAGGAATGAAGAAAAAATGGATAATATGACCGGGCACAGCTGCCCACACCAGAAACAGGATAAGATATTTGGAGAGTAGATTTATTTTCTTGATAAACTTTTTATTTCAATTATTCACATCCAGAATTACTCCAGTATAATCTATATATCCATAGGTTTGTTCAGACTTTATCCAATCATCAAACGATTTCGCACATTATTAAGGTTTAATAAAAAATGATTTTTGTAAAAGACAAATAAAGCTATTGAATTTAACTCTTGAACAAGAAAAAGAACTATCAAATTTAGTAATATTTAAATAAGGTTATAATCTGATTTTGAAACTGTGAATTTATCTATTCTAATACTTTATCTTATACTACAAATTTTGTTTTAATTTATTTTGAATAGAAGCGTCTTTCAATAAAACTATATTCACATCCACAGTAGTCCTGACGATAGAGATTGTGCTCCCTGGAGATCAGACATGAGTGCCTGTATCCGTCTTTCTTTTTAAAATCAATATTAAGAAATTTCAGTGAGTATTTTTTTGCAACAATATTACCTATCTTAAAAATCTTTTTTGAGTTTTTCATTGGTGCTATTGTGAGTGTCGTTGTGAATATGCCTATTCCAAGCCGCTTAGCCTCTCTTGCAGTCCTGTCAAGTCTCATTGCAAAACAGACATTACATCTTATGTCCCCTTCTCTTCTATCCTTCAGTTTATATGTCAGTCTATACCATCTGTCTACATCAGAGATGTCTGAAATAAAATCCATATTTATCTCGCCAAAAAATCTTCTGGCCTCTGCCTCGCGTTTAATCAGCTCTTCATAAGGGTAAATATTTGGATTATAAAAAAATCCAATCACATCATACCGCATCTCTCTGAGAAGAAGTGCTGAATGTGTTGAACAGGGAGCACAACAGATGTGTAAAAGTATCTTCATTTTTATTTTTTACTTTTTACATCTTTGTTCTTTATACTGGTATTTACAACTATCATAGCCTTTAGATAATTATATGCCTGATACAAAATACTATCTTTCTTCATTAATTCACTATTTGTAACCATCTCCTCTGCTGTTCCTTTCTTCTTGTTTTTTAGATGCCTCGGCAGGTCCTTTTCTTTTATGGCGTCATCCTTCTTCTCTGAATTTATTTCAACAAGTTCAACATCCGGCACAATCCCTATCTCCTGAATTGCCTTCTTATTTGGAGTAAAATATCTTGCAATAGT
>JBBISZ010000325.1:0-1089 GCA_037441045.1 Deltaproteobacteria bacterium
ATAACCGCTCCTCTTATCAAAGTTTACCCTGCAGGTCTCACCCTCTGGACATCCCTCATCTCTTACACAGGGATATAATGAGCCTGGGTCCACATAACAGATTCTGGACATACTATGATTATTGCCGTCCAGATTGATATCTGCAAACATACAGATAAACCCCTCGGGGCAGTCATCTTTTTTCTGACAGAATGCAGAACATTTATTATATCCCGCAAGACAGATTCCGGATGAGCAGGGATGACCACATTCTTCACCGGGGAGAGAAACAACATCTGAAGGCACAACACACTCAATATTTTCTTTACTGACCGCACAATAACTTCCTGATATACAATCCCTATCACTAAAACAGGATTTATTATCCTCTTTTATCTGGCATACCTTTATATCTCCAGATAGCTCACAAACATATAGATAAGGACAATCCATATCATTACTGCATTCATAAGAACAGTATGGAATACTTGAATCATTATTATTTATGCAGATCCCACTCTTGCACTCATCCTTTGAATATGTACAAAATTCACCAGTATCTTTCTTTACATCCTGATAATATACACACCCTTTGTATTTCAAATCTCCATCAATGCTCAACATCTCCTCACATAAATAACCTGAGGGACAATCAAAATCCTCACTGCATGGCATTGTACATATATTTCTACAGGAGTCTTTGCAATATGATAATCTACCACACATACCCCAGCGACACTCTATATCCTTCTCACAATAAGTGGTTGAAACAGCCCCATTATTTAAGATACCGCAAAAGGTGGAAATACCACTCCCATCTTCGAGACATGCATATCTACATTTTAGATCATATCTGCAATCTCTACTGCTGTTACATTCAAGCGGCTGATAGATACCTTTTTTAATACAGACTTTCTCCTTTTTATAAGAAGGGAAAAAATCACAATAGTAATCGTATGGGCATTCAACATCCGAATTACAGCTCCTTGAACAATAAGAATAGGGATAACCATCTGTTTTAAGACAGATACCAGAATTACATTGACGGGGGTCTGTCCCATCACAGTACATTCCAATCTCAGCAGGCAGGCGAGGTATGCAGGCAAGTCT
>JBBISZ010000325.1:1099-3267 GCA_037441045.1 Deltaproteobacteria bacterium
AATCCCGATCACAGATCTGATCTATATCACAATCCATATTTGAAATACAACTTCGTCCGCATCTCTCTACTGCTACACACTGACCATCTTCACAGACTCTACAACTCCCACACTCAGAATCACCTGAACAGAGAGTAACAACACAGAAGGTAGATAGTTCACACAGATTGGCAATACACAATCCACAGGGCTCACACTCACTTTCATATGTACATACCGTGGTCTAATTGATTGATTTACACATAGTTTATCAGCACCTGTTCTGGAACAGAAGTAACCCAGAGGACAATCGTAATCTTCCGAACACCTCTGCGAACAGTATTTCTCATTATAATTACTAACGCAAAATCCACCAATACAATCGTCCGAACCCTCACAGGCTGTCCCCACACTTACTACACAATTCTTTCCTACCATAAGAGATCCTGCTGGACAATCTCCCCTCTCAGGCTGAACAGGTTCAGGTCTTTCACAAAAGGTAAAAAATATGGATAAAAGCAAAATAATTATTAATTTATTCATAATACAACATGGGTTAAAATACCTTTAATAACAAAGATATGCAAACAAAAAAAACCCCGCCTTTGAGAGCGGGGTTTTTTCAGATAATAATTTTATTTAGTTTTATTAAGTTCCTTCTTTCACCACGGCAAACTCAATCTTATCAAAACCAGCCTGGTTGCATGTATACATTATTTTCTGCATCTGCTTAAATGGAATAGCCTTATGCGCCTTAACAGTAACAAGATGCCCCGGTGTCGGAAGACCTGTGGTGGGATCATAGGCGGGTGGGGCACCGGGTGCTGATGCCAGTTTTTCCAGTTTTCTTCTTAGAGCCTGATCCAGACCTGGAAGGAGTGGCACATCCTTATCCTCATAATCCTTGAATGTCGGCTCAACGAGCTCCCCATCCATATAGACTGCCTTCTCAGTTACAGCAACCTCTGTCTCGTAAGACATAGGATCCTCTGCTCTTGATTTTGGCATTATAAGATCAGGCGAATTAAAAGAAGAGAACGTAGAAACCGCATTTGACATAATCAGGAAGACCACGAGAATTATCATTATGTCTATAAGATTAACAACATTGACAATGAGGTCTTCAGGTTTCTTACCTTCCTTCATCGTCTGATGTTTTTTTGGGAATATCATAATTTGCCTCCAGTACTAATATGGCAGGTCAGTCAATGCTACACTCTGAAAGAGTGGGTATTTCATCTTTTGATCCCCTGCACCTGTCACAACTTTCTCTCTTACAGAGTCCATTGCCTTTACTACCAATTCATACTCTATTATTTTTTGTACCTCCAGAAGGATATCCTGCCTTGCCTCATAAACCTGTTTTATCTTATAGAGCTCTTCTGATAATTTCTCAAAATCAAAATCTTTATTCTCCTTGAGGGGAATATCAATACCGGTTGGGGCTTCACCTGTAGCTGTAACTACAATCTGAAATCCCGGCTGATCTCCCTCTTTCTTCATTCTAACTTCCAGATTTTGAAGTGTCTTCTTATCTGGCTGCTCTATCTCTTCCTGTGGCTGTCCACCAAAAACAGGCATCTTTGCAGGCATTGTAGTAATATCTTCAAAGGTGGAGGTTGCAAAGTTGGTCAGAAGGAAGACAATGAGAATAATCAAAATGTCAATCAGATTGACCACATTGACATAAATGGTTTCCTTCTTACCGCCGCTACTTACAGCTCCTGCCATCTGGCACCTCCAAAGTGGTTAAAATTACATCTCTTCCTGTTTCTGCTCTTTAATTCTGAAGAGATTGACAGTCTGCTGTGAAACAGTCCTGATGTCCTCAACCAGCTTCTGGCTCTTTGCCTGAATAAATGAATAAACAATAATCATAGGAACTGCGATAATTAGAGAGAGTGCTGTTGAGTTCATCGCCACAGAGATACCCTGTGCAAGAATGGTTGCCTTCTTGGAGGGTTCAACACCTGCCACAGCTCTGAAGCAGAGGATCATTCCCATAACGGTTCCCAGAAGTCCGGTCATTGTTGAGGCGTTTGCAACCATTGAGAGGTAGTGGGTTCTTCTCTCGATTAAAGGAATCATCTCGGTTGCCTTTTCATTTACTGCTATTTCTACTGCCTCAACTCCCATATCATGCTTCATAAGTCCATGTTTGATTACCTGTGGAAGTGGTGCATCGCTGC
>JBBISZ010000326.1:0-1254 GCA_037441045.1 Deltaproteobacteria bacterium
GATGCCAGACGTTCTATTTCCTGGGATTGGTATGCAGGGGCGTACTTTCTTCCAGCAAGGTTTCTCAATATATCTATTACTGGCCAGAATCTGGGTCAACCTTCTGTCTATGATATACCATTGAGAAGGAGGCTGAATCTTGGGCTTGGACTCAAGCCCTTTTCCGAGGCAATTGAATTTTATGGAGATTTCTCTTTTATTGAACATCAGGAGGATGTGCCCAATAGATACACTATTGTCCTAAATCCTGTAAAAGGTATGAGACTTTTTTATGGTATTACTGACAAAAAAGATATGTATGGCGGTATAAATCTGGATCTTACAAGGTTTGGTGCGGGATTTATTGCGGGATATTCTGATGATAGATCGGGTTATGATGGTAAGGGGCTTCAGTTTAGATATTCGAGAAATAGATATGAGGAGCTGTTTACAGTCGGCAAACAGATTGTTGTAATCAAATTGGATGAATCTGTCGTCGATAGAGTAAGAGAGGACATTTTTGGAATAAAGAAGAGGAATCGCACAGTTATAGATGTCTTGAATGATATCAATTTTGCCAGAAGTGATAATATGGTGGCGGGTGTTTTGATTCATACATCAAATCATAATTTGTCACCAGCAGATGCATATGAGATAAGGGAGGCAATAGGTAAATTGAGAGAATCCGGGAAGCAGGTTGTGGCATTTCTGGAGACAGCAGATGATATATCCTATTTTATTGCGAATGGTGCTGATAAAATCATATTAAATGAAGGTAGTTCTATCTATCTGAAAGGCGTATCTTCTCAGATGCTCTATATCAAGGGATTTCTGGACAAAATCGGTGTGAGATTTGATGTGGCTGCCGCTGGAGAGTATAAGACTGCATTTGAGCCACTTATCTCTGAGAAGGCAGGAGAGAAGTCAAAGGAACAGACCACCAGAGTAGTAAAATCTATAGGGGGAATTCTGGATGAAGCTATAAAGTCCTCAAGAAAAATAGATCAGGACACAATAAAGAAGATCTATTCTATCTCTCTCTTCTCTCCAGAGATGGCTCTCAAAAATAAACTTGTGGACTATGTCTCCACATATGAATATCTAAGTGATAACATTAAGTTGTTTTTTGGAAGGTCATACGGTTTGAACAAAAATTACTCGTCTCAAATGTCTGTCAAGAATATATGGCAGATACCGAGGAAGATAGCCATTATTTATTTGAACGGTGAAATAGTATATGGAAGGGGGTTCGGAGATTCTTTTGGAATGATGAAT
>JBBISZ010000326.1:1264-3265 GCA_037441045.1 Deltaproteobacteria bacterium
AGATATATCCGAGATTGTGTATAATATAATTGAAGACGAGTCTATTGCAGGTGTAATCGTCAGGATAAATTCTCCTGGCGGTTCTACAACCGGAAGCCAGTTGATTTATGAGGAGCTTTTAAGATTAAAGAAGATAAAACCCATTATAGTTTCGGTAGGAAAAATGGCAGCATCGGGGGGATATTTTTCAGCACTTGCGTCAGATTATATTATTGCTGATAAGACATCACTGGTAGGTTCTATTGGGGTATTTTTTCTCAAACCTGATATCTCAGGTCTTTTGAAAAAGCTCGGTATAAATTATGAGTCAATAAGCAGCACACCTCTTTCAGATTCTGATAGTATTTTCAGAGGACTTAATGCTGACGAAATAAAAAATGTGAAGAATTTTATTGATGAATTTTATACATATTTTAAGGGTGTTGTTGCAGAATCCAGAAAGTTGAGTCTTGAAAAAATTAATACACTTGCAGAGGGTAAGATCTACACAGGTGAAGAGGCTCTTTTACTGGGACTTGTAGATGAGATAGGTGGATATGATGTGGCTATTAAGAAAATGAAATCTCTGGCAAAGATACCTTCTGATATGGAGATTGAGTTTGTAGAATTTTTCAGGAAAAAGGATCTCGGTTCTATAATGATGAATGAGGATTCTTCTATATCAGGTATAATGAAAGTTTTGATGAAAGATTATAGTATCAAGGATTTTATCCAATATAGATTTATTGAATAAAGATCTCTTTCTTTTTCTGGAATTGATGATATGTATGCAAATGTCTTTTTGAAGAATTCTCTTTTTGAACCATTTACATATATTGTTCCAGAGATTTTCCAGAATAATATTGGAGAGGGTTTTGCAGTTCTTGTTCCATTAAAAAACAGTTTGCAAATGGGATTTGTTGAAAAGTTGAGCGAAGAAAACAGATCACAACTTTCGCATAATAAACTCAAGGAAATTAAAGATATTTTTCCGATAAATCCGATATTTGATAAGAATTTATTTCAACTCTTGATGTGGGCGTCGGATTATTATCTTGAGCCAGCCGGGAGTATGTTATTTTCAGCATTACCATCTGGAATCTTCAGGTTATCCAGTTATTCAGTGAATTTTCTAGATAATTCGGAAGAGCAAAGGAAGACTATCTTATTATCAAGGTTGGTTTTGAGGAGGTCTGAAAAAGGAATAAGTCTTTTTGAGTTGTATAAATATTTACAGGAAAAGAGGGCAATTGTAGATGTAGATTCAGAGATTGAGAGGAGGGAAAGCTACATAGAATTTTGCAATATCTCAGATAAAGAAGAATACAGAAGGATATCTCAAAAATATCCGGTTGTAGAAAGGTTTATCGAAGAAATCAGGGCGGTAAGGATAATGCCATTGTATGAGGCTATTACTATCATCAGGGATAGGAGAATTCTCAGGTATCTCTATAAGGCAAAGATAATTAAAATTGTTGATCCAGATAAGGATTCAGGTTCATACAGGGTTCTGGAATCTCCAGTGCATAAATTGACAGAAGAACAGAATCGTGCAATAGGAGATATAGAAGAGGTGCGAAAAAAGGGATTTGCCGTTCATTATTTATATGGGGTAACAGGTAGTGGTAAGACAGAGGTATATTTGAGAGTCGCCCGTTCGATATTGGATGAAGGTAGGTCTGTTATATTTCTTGTCCCCGAGATTGGGTTGACCCCACAATCTATTTTCAGAATAAAGAATTCACTCGGGTGTGAGGTTGCCGTATTGCATTCCGGTCTTTATGAAAAGGAGAGAATAAAAGAGTATTTCAGAATAAAAAACGGGGAAGTGAAGGTGGTTGTTGGTGCCAGATCTGCGATATTTGCCCCTCTTTTGAATATAGGTTTGATAGTGGTAGATGAGGAGCATGATAGTGCCTATAAACAGGAGGAGTCTCCCAGATACAATGGAAGAGACATAGCAATAAAGAGAGGGCAGATTGAGAATGCACTTGTAATTCTGGGGAGTGCGACACCTTCACT
>JBBISZ010000327.1:0-3252 GCA_037441045.1 Deltaproteobacteria bacterium
TCAGACAGTTGTACCATCTGCCAATGATGAGAAGACGCCGAGTAGAGCAATAGTGCTTGCACCGCTCGTTCCAAAAGAGAAACTACTTGATCTTGAGGCAAATATGCCAGAGTGGCCCACTGATTCTACTACCTACCTTGATCTAATAGCTGAGTTTTATCTTGAAGGCGAGACACTGGGTGGAAGGTATGTAAGAACAAACGATTATAATTATTATATTAAAGTTTGCTATGGATGTCTCAATTACCTTGGTAATAAGACATTTTCACAGTGTATGTCTGATTCAAATTGTGAATTATCTGGGAGTATGTGTATCCCAGGTCAGGATGGGTATATTGTTTGTGAGTGCAAATAGATAAAAAAGATGTCGAAGGAAGAAGATAAGAAAAGTATTTCTACCATCAGTGTTGTTAAAAAGACTGAGACAGTTGATAATCAAAAAAAAGAAGAAATAGGTGTTGAGGCTGATATACCTGTTGAAGATGATGTTTCATCAGATAGCATAAACCTATCAAATGTTCAGTTGAAAAATATTTTAGAGGATGAAAAAGGGAAGAAGGAGGAAAAGAAGAATACAGAGACAACAGAGATCCCTCCATCTGGTTTAGAACTAAAAGAAAACAGGGTGAAGGTGTTTGATATGTCTTCTGGCAGGGTGATTGAGAAGGATCTATCTGAGACGGGGAGCAGTTCTTATAGTACTCTCAAAGATTCAAAAAAAGCAGTGATTGACACCTCCGTAGTAGATGTTCAAAAGAAGGCTCAATCTGCAATTAAGACTTCAGAAGATGGGTCAATGAAAAAATGGTTATTGATAGGTGCTGGTATAATTTTACTTCTGATTGTACTCTATCTTATATTAAAGGGAAATGATAATTCAAAAAGCGATCTTAATTCTGTCCCTCCAGCAATAAATCTTTCAAAGTAAGAGTTAGGTTATGTAGAGCAGTCCATACATATACTGCTCACTTATTATTATAGACTTTTATATACTATGAGTCGTGGCTTGTATTAAACTTTTCAATGTTGATTCTGATTTTCATATATTTTTTGCAGGAAAACGCTTTTATTGTTTTAGGTATAAAGGGTGATCTTTTAGAAATTTCAACATATCTATTTCGCTATCTTTGGTGTCAAACGATGCTTTTCTATCAGGCCAGCGAATGTGGTTAAAAGTTGATTTGTTAAAAAGGCTAATTTTTATGTTTTGATAGGTATTTTGAAATGGTGGCTGTTATTAGAATTTTATTTATAAAAAAGTACCTGGCACTTTATAGAATACATTGACTTATGCACATTGGTAAATAAATAATATTTTAATCAATAGTGAAGGAATAATCTTTTATTTATCTTGTGATGATATAATTGGATTTTTTTGGTGCTGATATGGTCTTCTTCTTTCTTAGATAGTTTTCAAAAAGGTCTCTTATAAGTGTCTGTGAGACTACTGCAGATTCACCCTTTTTGAATATCTCAAATCCATCTCCTCCAGCATATAGAAAGTCATTGGTAAGTACTGTAAATTTTTCATCTCCTTTAATGGGTTTGTTGTTTTTTAATATCTTTGTTATTCTCTCACCCTGGCTTTTTGAATAATCGATATAAATAGTCAGACCGCTTACACCCAATAGATCATCAATCTCTCCTGTGGATGCACTCATCTCAAATATGTCTTTTATCTGAGAACCTGTAAGTTTCATTGAAACAATAGTATTATCAAACGGTATAATCTCATATAGTTTTCCATAAGTAAGAGAACCCTTTTTTATTCCGCTTCTTATTCCACCTGTATTGTAGATTGCAACATCTCCTTTTACATCTGCAAAAGTGAGCATAGATTCAGTGATGACCTGCCCGAGAGGTAGAGAGTCTCCATTTATAATATCAATATCGTTCAATACATTGCAGATTATGTCTTTTTTAATTCTTTCTACTGAGATAAAATATTGTGCGAGATTTTTTGTTGCCTCCCTATCGGGATTAAGTCTTATGAGTTCTCCATTGACGGATAAAGTCTCAGTGAAATAAACAGGTGAAGTGATTTTTGTTTTTTCGCTGATTAATTTCTTTGTATTTTCGTCAAAGAAGAGATCTGTTCTTCCATAAGATATGCCGTAGGCTCCTGGTTGAACTATCTTAATATTATTGACTGTAGCAGTTAAGGGGTTGTGTGAGTGTCCACCAAATATGACGGATATCGTATCTGAACTTAGATTGTTTGCAATATCAAATATCTCTCCTGTGCACTCATTCTTTTCATTGCATTTTCCACCTGTGTGAGAAAGTACTATAATTGTTGAGACACCTTTTGACTGTACCTCGGGAATAAGGGCTTTGATTTCTTTGACAGGATCTGAGAAGTAGAGTCCTTTGATGTTGTTTGGATGAGTGGTAATAGGCGTTGAGGTCGTCGTAACACCTATTATGCCTATCCTTATACCTTTCCTCTCGATTATTGTATAAGGTTTGAGATTGGTGAGCGTGAATTGTTTGCCGCTATCTCTGTAATATATATTGGATGTCACAAATGGGAATTCGGCATTCAAAATTCTCCGTTTAAGAGTCCCCTGCTGATCTTTCGTTATTTCATCATATCCAAAGTCCCAATCATGATTTCCGATAGCTGCCGCATCATATTTGATGTAGTTGTAAAATTCTATTGTCGCCTTTCCTCTGGAGAGGTTGGAAACAATAGAACCCTGCATTATATCTCCACCGTCCAGAAGAATTAGGTTATCTGGGTATTCGTCTCTAAGGTACTTTATGTGTGCAGATATAATTTCAGACCCACCTGCTATCTGGTTTTTTAAGTCCTTTATCGGTCTCGATTCAAGCGCACCGTGAAAATCTGATGTCTCAATAATTACAATGTGCTGAGCATATATTAAAGTAGTGCTTGCAAAAATGAGGAGAAATAGATAAAATACAATTTTGATGATGCATCTCATTGGAAAGTTAAGATAGCACATGAAGAGATTAAATAGAAGAAAATTCTTAAGATATTCAGCAGTTTTATCGGGAGGAATACTCTGTTCTAAATTTTTGGGGGAGATGGGCATTTCTGAACTTATTGCACAGGAGTTTCAGCCAAATCTGTACGAGGCATCATTTTATGAGAGGCTCCCAAAAAAAGAGGTAAAATGTGGTATTTGCCCACAGGGCTGTGAGGTCAAACCCGGTGGAAGGGGATTTTGTGGTGTAAGAGAAAACAGGGATGGAAAATATTATCTCATTGTTCATTCCAGACCATGT
>JBBISZ010000328.1:0-3237 GCA_037441045.1 Deltaproteobacteria bacterium
CCTCTCATCAAGTTCAAGTCCATTATATACCTCGTCATTCAAAATAGTAATATTCTTCTCTCTGGCAATTTCAACTATAGATTTGAATTTTTCTCTATCTGCAATATATCCAGTAGGGTTATGTGGCATATTTAAAATGATGGCTCTGGTATTGTCTCTTATATTATCTTTAAGATAGTTCAGATCAAGTTCCCAGTTGTTTTTTCCATCGCATTCCCAGAATGATACTAATGCTCCTATATTTTTTGCTATCTCTCCGAGAGATTGGTAAAACGGGAACTGAACAATTACATGGTCTCCTCTATTGAGAATGACATTCATAAAAAGATAGATTGCCTCTTCAGCCCCATTTGTAACTACTGCCTGGTCTTCGCTTATTTTAGTATATATTTTGCATATACTTTCTCTCAAACCAGCCTGTCCATTTGTAGGTACATAGCCGAGATTGAAGGAGAGCAACTCTTCTAAATTTTTTTTGTTCATTCTTATTATTTCGTTTAGAGACAATGATTCACAATCTGATGTGCAGAGCAGATAGGGTGCCTTGAATTCATATTGAGCAAAAAATCGTTCGAGTTTAAATGGTGAAATATTCATAAGGCGACTGAATCTAATAATCAATGATTATTGCATTTTGTCAAGTAAATGTAGAAGTCCATGAGATATTGGACTGAGCAGGCTGCACAACAAATTCATTTACATAATACTTCAAAGGAGGCAACTTATTTAGTCCTTTGTGTGGTTTTTCTGTGTTATACCATAAACAAAATTCCATAAGTTTTGTATTAAACCTATTGATGTCTATAAAATCGTCTTCACGCCATTTTATAAAATATTTACTTAATATCCGATTAAATCTTCTACATATGCATTGCTCTCAGGATGTCGTGGGTAGCTATAATATTGAAGATATTTAACCTCCACTTCTACACTTCATCTATATTTTTAAAACAGTCCAATATGTTTCTGAACTTTTGCAGGTTTTCAATAATTCTCTGTAAGCGACGGTCAGTAATTTTTACATTATTTGAAATGTATTTAAATCCTGATTGAAATATTTGACATAACATGTCTCTAAATATATTTTATTTTTATATGGAGTAGGAGGATATATGAAGAGGATAGTCCCTTCAGATGATTGCAGGATAATGATTTTTGTAACCGGTGGAACATTTGATAAGGAATATGATGAAATCAATGGGCAACTAATCTTCAAGGATACTCATATAAATGAGATGCTTGCACTCGGGAGATGCAGACTTGATCTTGAAGTCAGGATGTTGATGATGATTGATAGTCTATATATGAAAGATACGGACAGAGAGATAATATTGCAAAATTGCATAAATACTCCTTACAAACATATCCTTATTACCCATGGCACCGATACAATGGAAAATACTGCCAAATATCTTGGAAAGAGGATTAAGAATAAGACTGTAGTATTGACTGGTGCAATGATTCCATATAGATTTGGTTCGTCTGATGGTATGTTTAATCTGGGCAGTTCTCTTGCATTTGTTCAGCTCTTGCCTTCTGGTGTTTATATCTCTATGAATGGCAAATACTTTCACTACGATAATGTAAAAAAGAATAAGAAGCTGGGTATATTTGAAGAAATTAATCCTGCTAGATAAATCTCTACCAGTTTAACATTTTTCTGGAGTATTCTGTTAAATATGCAAGCGCCTTTGCAGCCCTTTCTGGGGAGTGAAACACTGGAATACCTTTCGCTTCAAGTGAAAGTATTACCTCATTTTTTATTTCATAGGCATTGTGTTTTGCATCAGTTGAGAGTATGAGAGGTTTGTTGTATGTCTTGAGAAGTCTGTCATATTCCTCAACAATTTCCATCTCCGCATCCTGTAAAACAGCACATACCATATTTATTCCCTGCTCATAAAATGGAGATTTCCTCATAATTGCCGCAGACATTACACCAAGGGCATTCCCCAGAACTATAACAGAATCTACCTCTGGTGCCTGCATTAGAACCTCTACACCGTAAGTCATCGTCTTCCTCTTTCCACCGCCGGCCGAATCAACAGGATTGTTTCTTGCCCACCATTCTGGCATAACTTTATCAAGCTTTTTTAAAGTCTCTTCACTCAAATTTGCAAGTTTCAATCCGTATTTTTCACATGCATCTGCACATAGCACACCCCATCCACCGCCTACTGTTAAAATAGCCACTCTGTCTCCTTTTGGTAGTGGTTCTCTTACAAGTATCTGTGCGGTATCGTATAACTCCTGAAGACCTTCTACCATTAAAACGCCACTCTGTTTGATTGCTGCTTCAAATACTGCCACATCTGAAGTCATCGCACCTGTATGAGATTGTGCTGCCTTCAATCCTGCATCTGTTTTGCCACCTTTTATAACGACAACTCTCTTCTTTTCGGATGCCTTTTTGATGGAATCTATGAGCCTCTTTCCATCTCTAATGCCTTCGACATATGCAACAATTACATCAGTCTCTTCATCTTTAGCAAAATAGTCAATATAGTCAGGTATTGTCAGGACTGCTTCATTCCCGCTGGAAATAAATTTGGAAAATCCATAATTGGATTGATTTGCCAGTTGCATCATTGTAGCACCTACATTGCCGCTCTGTGAAACCATACTCATTTTGCCAGCTTTGGGTTGGTGTATTGCCATCTGTGCATATAGTTTTATTCTGGCATTTACCAGTCCCTCGCCATTTGGTCCTGCAAGCATCATATCGTTTGCCAGAGCAAAATCTTTTACCTCCTGTTGAATCTTTCTGCCCTCTTCTCCAAGTTCTGCAAATCCTGCTGTTATTACGAAAACGGCATTTACTTTTTTATCGGCACAATCTTTCAAAACATCCAGTAGAGATTCTTTTGGAACCACAACGATTGCAAGGTCAATAGGTATTTCAATATCTCTGATACTCTTATATGATTTCAGTCCTAATATCTCTTCTTGTTTAATGTTGACTGGCAGAACTCTTCCCTGATAACCACCACTTAATATATGGTGAAGGATATGAAAACCCCATTTTTTCATATTTGAAGATGCACCCACAACGGCGATAGTCTCGGGTGTAAACATTTTTTTAAATCTTTCAAACTCTTTCATAATTTTTGCTCCATATAATTAAAAAAGACAGGGCTTAATATATACAAAACGCTTTGTAATATCAAATAAAATGGTATTTTATGTGGTTTCAATTTTAAAATGTCACACTTAATTCCAAATTTAAAATGTCACATT
>JBBISZ010000329.1:0-3219 GCA_037441045.1 Deltaproteobacteria bacterium
GAATTATGAAGAGATATATTTTTATAACGCTCATTCTTACAAGTGTAATATTTGGTCCTGCCTGTTCTGAGAGGACAAGGGATATGATAGAGCACTTTGATTTTACAGATACAAATATACTTCCCGATATACTTCCTGATGTAGTAACTCAGCAGGATGCATCTGTTGAAGATATTACTGATATTATAGAGACTCCGTTGAGACTCATTTTTGAGCCCGACAATCAGAGACCAGTTTTTGGTGATGTTGCACTTGTCTCATCGCTCTCTGAAGAGAAGACCCTCGTTGTAGATATGCTTCTGGGAGGTGACGATAGCCAGAAGATCTCGCTATATGGACTTTATTACAGAATTGCTTTCCCTGAAGATACCCTTGAGGTTGAGACTATCTCTGCTCACCCGGAGTTACCTTCTGGTTTGATAAACAAGTATAGCGTCAGGAAAGGTGAACTTTTTGGAGTAATTACCAATAAAGGTGAAAAGGAGATGTTTTCACTCGGATGTAAAAAGCCGATAATCTCTATCAGATTCAAAATAAAGATGATAAAGGTCGGCAGAATAGATATTGTAACTTCAAAGACCCAGATTGTGGATGACAAACTAAAACCCGTGATTAATAATTATTTTGGTGGGAAACTATCAATTATTCAGAAATAAAATAAGGAGGGACTCAGGTGATTAAGGCTTTGAGATTTTTGATTATTTTGCTTTGTCTTTCAATTGTTTCCCTTTCATGCAGAATAAAAAGTATAGAGCCAGAGGATTATAAACCTGGAACAGAGGGGTATTTATCTCCAAAGGAGGTAAAGGAGATCGCTGAGTTCAAGTTTTCAAAAGTGGGAGTAAAGCTCATGCCCAATGTTACACTGAATTTGAGGGGGATAAAAATAATTACAGATGGATATGATTCAAATCTCAATGTTGGATATGTGTATCTAATTGAACCTCCTGAGGGTACAAAGTTTACACAGGAGTATCAGAAGCCACTTACCAAATCTGAAATGGAATTGCTTGAAAATCTCAGAAAGACAGAAGGTTATTATATACTTTTTATAAACGAAGGACCAAGGGAGAAGGTCGAAGAGTCAATAGATGAGTTTATAAAACTCCTCTACTCAAGGAATGTACTCTTAAAGCAAAAAGAGCCTGAAATAAAGAAAGAAGAGCCATCTGAAACTACACCTGCTGAAAAGAATGAGCAAAAGGAAAAAAATGAGAGTGGGGAGAAGACTGAGGAGAGTGAAAAATCAGAATAAAAACAATTCTTGAGTTCATTTAATTAAATCTTTTACAAAGGAGATAGAAATGTTTGAGCCCTTCAAAATCAAGATGACAGAACCTATAAAGATTATATCAAAAGAAGAGAGGGAGAAGAAAATAAAAGAGGCTTATTATAATTTGTTCTTACTCAGAGCAGAGGATGTGATGATAGATCTCCTCACCGATTCAGGGACGGGCTCTATGAGTGCCAATCAGTGGGCTGCGATTATGCAGGGCGATGAGTCTTATGCTGGTGCAACAAGTTTTTTTAAATTTGAGGAGGCAGTAAAGAAGATTACAGGATTAAAACATGTTCTTCCGACGCATCAGGGTAGGGCTGCAGAGAGGATCCTGTTTGGCCTTGTATGTAAAAAAGGTATGGTTGTTCCCTCCAATACACATTTTGATACTACGAGGGCGTTAATAGAGTTCAACGAGGCTACTGCTCTGGATCTGGTGATAGATGAGGCTAAAAAGCCAGCATTGAGACACCCCTTTAAGGGGAATATGGATCTCAATAAACTGGAAGAGGTGATCAAGAAGTTTGGCAGAGAGAATATCCCGCTATGTATGCTCACCATTACAAACAACTCGGGTGGGGGACAACCAGTCTCAATGGAGAATATAAGAGAGACAAAGACTCTTCTTTCAAGACACGGTATTCCACTTTTTATAGATGCATGTAGATTCGCCGAAAATGCCTATTTTATAAAGAAGAGAGAGAAGGGATATGAAAATAAAAGTATATTTGAGATAGCACGGGAGATGTTCAGTTATGCGGATGGCTGTACTATGAGTGCAAAGAAGGATGGGCTTGTAAATATCGGTGGATTTCTGGCATTAAATGATGAAAATCTTGCAAATCAGGCAAAAAATATGCTCATTCTCACAGAGGGTTTCCCAACCTATGGTGGTCTTGCTGGAAGGGATCTGGAGGCTCTTGCTGTTGGACTAAATGAGGTGCTGGATATGGATTATCTCTCTTATCGGGTGGGACAGGTGGAGTATCTCGGGAATAAGCTTCTTGAAAAAGGAATACCTATTATTGAACCTGCAGGAGGGCATGCTGTATATATTGATGCAGGTTCACTTCTCAGTCATATAAAGCCAGAAAATTTCCCTGCACAGGCACTCTCGGTGGAACTATATAGAGAAGGCGGGATAAGAACAGTGGAGATTGGCTCTGTTATGTTTGGAAAAAAAGAGGAATCGGGCAGATTTAAACCTGCTCCACTTGAACTGGTAAGACTCGCCATACCTCGAAGGGTATATACAATGAGCCATATGGATTACATTGCAGAGGTGGCAGGCAAAATTAAGGAGAGGACTGATTCCATAAAGGGATATAAAATTATATACGAATCTCCACATCTCAGGCATTTTACTGCTCACTTTGAACCGATTCAGTAAGCAATTTTTCATTAATAGTTAACGATTGAAAGCCTGAAAGGTATAATCAAGATAAGGTTACGACTTTTTACAATTTTACCTTCAAAGTATGTCCAGACTGAATATCATTAAGAGTTATTTAATTAATATCTTTTACCACATCTGTCCAAAATAAGTTTTGTAATAAATATATTACTTTGAACTTTCGTTCAATTTTTGATCTTGTAGAATTACTCATATCTGTCCGGTATAAATTTTGATAAAGAATCCTTTGACTTTAATTTTTCATTTAGTTTTTAACTGATCAATAAACAATCTGATGGCATTACTGAGGATTAATCTATCTACATACAGGGATTTATGGGAGTGGATAAATTAACCTTTTGAGACCCCATCCGTTGTACCTGATATTGAGCAACTAACATTAGAGGGATTTTAAGTTGAATAGAATTTTGTGGGATAAAGAAGACATGAAAGGGTAACCTGATCTTGAAACCGCGAAATATCTATAACTAACACATTGTTTTAGAAGGATAAATTTTATGACTTATTATTATTTTGGACAGAGGTG
>JBBISZ010000330.1:0-3217 GCA_037441045.1 Deltaproteobacteria bacterium
CTGTGCCTATAATAAAATCGTGACTTGCATAAAGCAAACTGGAGAAAAAAATAAAAATAAAAATAAAAATTTTTTTCATAATTTTATCTCTCCAAGGTCTATTTCTGGCAAAAAATAATATAAAAATAACATTAATTCAGGAACTGCATCATACTCAAAAAGCAACCTGAATACATCAATTGACTCATTCATAAGACCATACTGATGAACTGCATCTATCATATCCGCCGCTATCGCTATACCGTTCTTTTCATTTAGTCTTTTTAGAAAATCAAGAAACATATAATCAGGGTCATATCTGTGTGAACGTGCAAGCAAATTTAAAGTATCATCTATAGCGCCTGAAGATAAAGAAAAACCAACAAAATTCATAAGTTCGCCTTTAATATCATATTCTGTAAAATAGTGTGAAAGAAGTCTCAGGGATGGTAATGACAATTCTATCAGGCTTTTTAGTTCCTCTGTAAAATTTGGTCTAAAATGATCTGACCTCCTGTCTATATAATCTATGAATGTAACATTATTAGCAGTCCTTGTAAAAGCAGCACCGATTAGATTTAGCAGTTTGTATGCTTTATATTCTGGTTTTATTAGTGTGTTTTTGATGGCGGGAATTGTAGATTCTATGGATTCATCTATATTGGGAGTAAGTGAGTTATAGTAGTAATTTATTACATTGTTTTTTATATCTGTATCCTTGCCCAATAAATCTGTAAGCGCATATACAACATTTTCTGCCGCAAATTTCTCCTTTTCATCAAAACTGTACTTCATATCCAGAATATCTGCAATAATTGATGTAATTTCAACTACAATCGAAGAATTTTTATCAGGATAATTGAATAGATTTGATAGAATTTTGTAGAATGGATTTAACTCCTGTCCATCAGTCCCCCACATCATTGCAACAATATCTGCCATCTCTCTGACCCTGCTTGATTTATCAGGCAAATTATCAAGTACGTTCAATAGTCCCACATAAAAATTAAAAAAGCCTGATCTCCCTATTGCATCTAATGCCGCAAACCCTTCTACATCTACATTCCAGCTAAAACCCAGTTTTTCATGCATGGGGATATCGCCCAATTTATTATGCAACAGACAGTTTATGTATGAAGTAAAACCCGATGCCTGTTCAGGCGTTCTCTTTGCAAGCTCAAAGTGATAGGCTACTGCGGTATTTTTGGGAAATATGGGGATTTTTGGATAACCTTTGTAAGTATCATTATATAGTGGATCATCCTCTTTGAGATATTTGCTACATACAGGCCCGAGTATCTCAGCCCCGAGCTTACGGGACTCTTCATCAAGTACAGTCTCCTTCTGATATGTAGAATAGACCATATGAATCATCTGCATAAAGCAGGAGTAGTTTAGATCATCTACATCTGAATCAGGAGTACCATCATTACAATGTTTGCTAAAGAAAATGGCAAGTTGTGGTCCTATTTTATTAAGTTCCTCCCTCCCTAAAGATCTTAAAAAATTCACTATAGATACACCATTTTTCCCATCTTCACCCAGAATGCTGTAAAGTTTATCCAATAGGTTTATCTGGGCAATATTACCATCTTTTTCCTTTATATTAATGCTGGTAATTACAAAATTTTTAACAGCCTTTCTAAGAGCTTCTATATGTCTTCTGTCAATATCTCCGATCACCATTCCAAGATTGTGAGATATTCTCATCGCCCTCTGTTCATCCTCTGAAATATTTTTAATTTCCAACCCCAGTATCACAAGAAGATTTTTTACAGAGTCATATCTAAGCAGATCAACAGTATTGGTCAACATACCTGATGCTGCATCCTGATCCAGTATAAAACTTAGCGCAACATTTAACGGTACAGTCGCAGGTACCAATAACTCACCCTCCTGATATTTAATCTTTACTTTTTCATTTGTAATCCCGGCAATTATTCCAAGAGCATCCTGTATATAATTCCCTTCAAGCAAAAATGAAACTGCATCATAAAAATCTGTAAGTAGTGGTGAATCATAAGCCACTTTTATTAAAGGTATCAAACCATTATGAACAGCACCATTACGATTGAGAATATGCAGAGTATCCATACTTTTATCTATGTCAGGATAATCAAGAAGTTTCATAACCGGACCATCAGAACTTAAGAAGCTTAGTACAGCCTCATCTATAAGTATCTCGCGTAATATCTTCTTAAGATTTGATCCACCTACACTCTTAATCGCTACATCGAGAGAATCCACAAGATCTTTAAGTTGATTGGTTCTCATTAATATTTTTACTACATCAGATAGTTTTGAAAGTTGCCCGCTCTCAGATAGTGATATAAAGTGTCCGAGAAGACTGCTATATTGTGGATTTTCAGGTACCTCCTTATATTCTTCAGGCTTATCGCCAATTGCTGAGCAACTTAATAAAAAAAGAAGAAAAAATATCTTAAGTAAATTTTTGTCCATAATATTAACCTGAGTAAATAATACAATATCCAAAAAGATAACTCAACAGGAAATATTCTCAATTAGATGTATCATTTAGAACTTTTATATAATTATGTAATCCTTTTTTAATTCTTGATACGGCATTAAGAGTATAAAAATTTAAGTAATCTACTCAGGATATTTTAATGGGGAGTCCTTTTGTATATAGATAGTGATTATTGAGCAAATAAATATAGGAAATTAAATAGGTTATTACTCAAAGACTAAATCCAATTCTCCACCTTTTATCAGTTCATTATGCATAATCTTGGAATCTGTCAGTTCTTTTCCATTAAATAAAATCTTCTTTACATTATACTTATCTCGTGAAAAATTTTCACTTTTTATTTTCAAGTGAGAGCCTTTAGGATTAATATCTATCTCCTTAAACAATGGAGCGCCAATCATATAATATTCTCGCACAGGTATTGTATATAAACCCATTGAACTAAAAATATACCATGCAGATAATGTACCCCCATCATCATTTCCAGGAAGACCATCTGGAGAATCTTTGTATGAAGTCTTAAATATCCATCTAATCCATTTGTTTGCAGAATTACAATCATTCAGTTCACAATAGATATACGGTATCAGAATACAGGGTTCATTACTATGCCAGTAATATTTGCGAGGAAGAAGCGTTTTAGGTTCAGATTTGAATTCATTTTCAGAATTAGAAAAAAGTTCGTTGAGTGCATTGAGTAGATTTTCCCTTCCCCCGAATAGATTAGCCAGTCCAATTACATCGTATGGA
>JBBISZ010000331.1:0-2962 GCA_037441045.1 Deltaproteobacteria bacterium
TATATGGAATATAAATAGGAACCGCAATTTGAAGGAAAAGGGAGAGAATGTAGATAATCTGATTTTGAAAATATGGATAAATCAATTCTTAAGCATACTTTTATAGATGTAAATCCTATGACCAGAAAACTATTCTGGAAAGAAGTTATGATTGATAAGTTTTCATAAGGTAAATAAGATTGCAAAAATGATAATAGTTATGTAGAATCCAGTTCAATTATGCTGGAGGTAATTATGAGAATAGCGATAATTTCGATTATTTTTTCCATCTGGGCTTTTAGTCTTTATGCTGGTGATGTTGGAGAGATTGCCCTTATTGAGGATACAGATGGAAAAATCATGGAAGTAGTCTCTATGCCTGATCAGTATCTGGCAAGGGTTGCCTGCAAGTTTTATGCAACTCATCCTGACATTTATCAGGCTATATTTGTATTTTCAGATATCCCTCTAAATTTTTTAACCAATACCCAACAGGGCTGGCCTGTTAAATCTATATCAAAGGGGATAGGAAGAGAGGGTTTTGGAGGAAATCTTATTGACCAGACGGCAAAATTCTGCAGTAGTAATGGTAAATTGAGACAGGCAGTCAAAATGGGTGATATCGCAAAATTGCCAGATAATCCTGATGACCCATATACAGGCATTTTATTTTATGCTCTATCCGGAATAGAATTAATGGGACATGAGTTTGGTCATCAATGGCTTGTAAACATCTGGGCAAAAACTGTGGATGGAAAGAAAAATTGTGCTAAGAAGGGTTATGAGCCTTCTGGTGAGGGTAAACAGGGCGATTGTGAATGGAATACAGCATGGGAAGATTACAATCAACACTGGAGTTATTATTTTAATTCTGATGCCTCGCTTATGTACGGTAGCAGGATAAAAGATCTGGGGGATGGTCAGTTTGAAATTAGTTATGATCATCCAAAATATTCTGAACTGGATCAGTATCTTATGGGGCTCAGAACGATTGATGAGATTGATAATAGCAAACTTTTTTATGTGGATGATGGCAAAGGGAATAATGGCTCTGCTTCATTACCCATTCAACCTGGAAAGACTGCCACAATTAGCGGAACCAGAGTTAATTTTACTATAAGTGATATTGTGAGAGCCATGGGTGAGAGAATTCCACAAAAGGAGCCCTGTCACTGGAAGGGTGCTTTTATTATTGTGTATGAGGCGGGCAAGCCTCCTTCTCAGACAACGATAAATAAAGTTGATACCTACAGGAAAAGATGGGAGACCTTTTATGATTATGCTACAGACCAGAGAGGTTCATTTGATACGACTCTGGATGGTAGGGGCACGGGGACAGCTACCTGTGTTGGTGAGCCTGTGAATATTGATGCTGGATTCCCTGATGTATCAGGTGAAGATACAACAATCATTGATCAGGGGTTTGAAGATATTGTGGATGCAGGTATTTCTGATGCAGTAGTTGATACTATCTCTCCGGATTCGGATGTAAATGATGTAAATGATGTAATGGAAGATAATGGATCTGTTGATATATCTTCAGATTCATCTACAACAGATTCAGTTATTGTCTCCGATGAAGGTTTACAGGATGGTACAGTAGAGGATGGTATGGTTGAGAATGATGCAGGTGATTCAGATGATATAAAGAAACCGAAAAATGATCTCAGCTCTCTGTCGGGCGATGACTCTTCTGGCTGTAGTTGCTCATATATTGAGTAAAATAAGAATTATTGATTTGGACACAGGCATATAATCAATATTGTTTAGATGAAATATCTCACATCAGGATAAATAAATATTTAACGATATATTATCTACCTATCGTTTTATAATTTGCTTTAACAGTTATTCATTTTTACTATATTTTTTAACAGCTAATCGGACGAAAAATTAATATTTTTTTGAATAGTTTTTATTTGATTTTATTCAATTGTGTTTATATATTTTTTTGGTCTTTTTGAGGGATTTAATTGCTCTATAAAAAGGGCGAAAATTAAATTTGAGGGCCCGAGGAGAAAAGGATGGAAGATAATCATAATGAGGCTAATAGCCAGAATCAGATTACAGTAAAAATTGAAAATGAGGTAAGACAGGCTTATCTTGACTATGCGATGAGCGTTATTATCGGGCGCGCACTCCCCGATGTCAGAGATGGATTAAAGCCTGTCCATAGAAGAATATTGTATGCCATGTACAGAGAAGGGCTGACATCTGATAAGAAATATTCCAAGTGCGCTGGTGTTGTGGGTGAGGTCTTAAAAAAATATCATCCTCACGGAGATGCCGCTGTATATGACTCTCTTGTAAGGATGGCTCAGGAATGGAATATGAGATATACACTCATAGACGGGCAGGGCAATTTTGGTTCAATAGATGGAGACCCTGCTGCTGCCTATCGATATACCGAGTGCAGACTTACTAAAATTGCAGAGGAGCTTCTCGCTGATATAGATGAGGAGACTGTTGATTTTGTCCCAAATTATGATGGTTCGACAGAAGAACCAGTTGTATTACCATCAGGTTTTCCGAATCTACTTGTAAATGGCTCAAACGGAATAGCCGTGGGTATGGCTACAAATATACCACCACATAATCTTACAGAGACAATAAGTGCCTGTGTTGCATATATTGATAATCCTCAGATTTCTATTGCTGAAATTATGAAAGTAATGCCAGGACCTGATTTTCCTACGGGTGCTATTATACTTGGGAAGGACGGTATATATCAGGCATATTCTACCGGTAAGGGCATTATTAGGTTGCGCGCAAAGGCAAGAATAGAGGAGGAGAAGCACGGACATTCTGCAATTATTGTGGAGGAGATACCATACCAGGTAAATAAGGCAAAACTGATTGAGAAGATTGCTGAGCTTGTAAGAGATAAGAAGATTGAAGGTATAAGTGATATAAGGGATGAATCTGACAGAGAAGGTCTGCGAATCTATATAGAATTAAAGAAGGATGTAGTTGCAGATGTGGT
>JBBISZ010000331.1:2972-3216 GCA_037441045.1 Deltaproteobacteria bacterium
ATTGAACCAGTTGTACAAAATGACTCAGTTGCAGGATAGTTTTGGGGTAAATTTGATTGCCATTGTCAATGGTCAACCTCGAACCTTAAACATCAAAGAGGCTATAGAGTATTTTATTGCCCATCGTCGGGATGTTATATACAGAAGGACACAGTTTAGATTAAAGAAGGCTGAGGCAAGGGCTCATATCCTTGAAGGGCTCAAGATTGCAGTTGATAATATTGATGAGGTAATTTCTATTATT
>JBBISZ010000332.1:0-3216 GCA_037441045.1 Deltaproteobacteria bacterium
ATTCGATCATATGGTTCATCATCATTGAGCCTATACCTGATCTCCTGAATGCGGGTCTTACAGCGATATTTATCAGGTGTATCTCGTAGGGTATATCCCAGTACATAATAAATCCTGCGGCGATGCCATTGCATCTGGCTAAATAAAATCTTGAGAAGCTATTTAATAGTTCAGATTCAAAAACCTCCTTTTGCCACGGATATAGAAAAGATTCACGCTCTATCTGCATAATATCATTGATATCATTGATGTTCACCGGATCAAAACTGTATTTTTTCTCTTCAGAGATCATTGTGAAATATAAAGATACCTTATCCTGTAACGATTTTTCAAATCCTCAATATAATTTGATATAAATATTTTCTTCTTCTCCATTTTGAGTTCGTTTTTATATTTGTTTATTGTATCTGTATCCGTTATTGGAGTAATTCCTGACTGTGATATGTATTTCTGGTATTCGTCTTCATCAATTCTTACTTTCTCATCGGCAAGTTTGTTGAGATAATCATCAATCATTAAGTAAATTGCAAGAATTCTTTTGAGCTCTGCCTCTGTCTGATTAATCTCTTTTAAGAAGTTCTCAAATGAGCCTGCCTCCTTAAATTTTGATTTGATTTTTATCAGGAGATTTTCTGCATCTTTGAAATACATATTGGGCTTAAACTTTTTATCTTTTTTGAGTTCTATGGAAATAATCTCTCTGTTTACAAGCAGGGTGATCATTGAATTTATAAAGGGAGAATCTTTGAGCTTAAATAGTGATTCAGGACCTTCTGATATAACTATCTGAATACGACTGTGAGTCTCAAGATCGGATAGAGTAATTGCCTCCTTTTCTACCTCTACAAGTGTCCTGTCTACAAGTACTCCTTCCGAATCTAATTGGTTATTGTTCCCTGAGAGCAGGAGAAAGATTATTAATAAATTAAAAAGGTTCATTATATAAGTGAAAAATGGGCGCTACAGGAATTGAACCTGTGACTTCCACCGTGTGAGGATGGCACTCTGACCGCTGAGTTAAGCGCCCACATTAATCTTGAGATTTATGCCATTTGATAAACTCATTGTCAAATAATTTGAAAAGATTCTACTTGATTTTGAAATTACCAAAACTATAATCAAACATAATGGAGGATTAAGATGAAAAATTTTTTATTTATCATTATCCTGATTTTTCACTCTATATTAATGTCTGGATGTAAAGATAGCAATTCTGGTGGAGATACTGGTGATGTAATATCTGATGCAGTTGTTGTTGAAGATGCAATATCAGATATCTCAAATATCCAGGATAATTCTATTACAATGCTAACAGAATGGGATCCCTCGCTTGAGCCGAGTTCGAAAATTGAGCCAGTAAGAGAATACAAAATTGCGCGAACTATAATTCATGCCCATTCAATATATTCGCACGATGGTTGTGATGGAAATTCTATAGCAAACGGGAATCCCGAGGAGGAGTGTGTCCTTCAACTCAGAGATGCTATCTGCAAGCTGAATCTTGATGCACTTTTTATATCTGATCATGCCAGTTCACTTGCAGATGAGGAGGATTTTAGCAAGCTCTACTATCCACGCGAGGGCGATACAACAATAATGGAAGGGGATATTCAGACGGGAAATCAATTGAACTGTTCAAACGGTGCAAGACCAATTATAATGGTAGGTTCTGAGAATGATATTATGCCAATAGGGATTACCTCACACCCTGCACAGGATATTAGTGAGAGGAAGAATATCTATGATAGTGTGGATGAGTCTGCAATTGAGGCATTTAGAAAGGTAAATGGGGTGGTCTGTACTGCCCATTCAGAGGGTAAAGATGATGATTATCTAATAAATTCCTCGCTTGACTGTATGGAGATTTATAATTTTCATGTAAGTATTTTATCGTCGAGTGGTCTGGTTGTACTTGCAGATTATCTCAATCAACCTGAGAAGATGCCACATCCTGATATCGCATTTCTTGCATTCTATGAGCCACTTAAATTACAACTGGGAAAATGGTATGTAACAGTTGAGAAGAGAAATATAACACCTATTATCGGGACTGATATTCATAGAAATGCGGTTAAGAAAGAATTATCAGATGGAGAGAGACTGGATTCGTATAGACGATTTATGAGATGGTTTTCAAATTTCCTGATGGTTAAGGAATTTAAACCTTCAGAATTTAAGAAAGCCATAAAGGAGGGAAGAATCTATGTGGTGGCAGAAGGACTCGGTACACCTACAGGATTTGATTTTTATGCTGATACAAAGAATGGAATTGTAAACCCCGGAAATACCATTAAACTTGAGGATTTTAATAAATTTGTAATAAGGATACCTGAGATTCTGGGCATTAAGAATGCAGATCAGTATATAAGGGCAAGATTATTCAAGATAAAGGACAAAAGTGAGATAGAGATACTCGCACCGGTCCCAAGAGATAAGGGTGATACAATAGAATTAATCTCCAATATTGATAAAGGTGTATATGCAGTTCAGATTCTTCTTACACCAATGCATCTTAAGAAAGTCTGTAAGAGATGGGCATCAGATTATATTAAGGAGTTTGTCTGGATATATTCAAATACGATTAGAATTGAATAATAACGAACTTTATTTTAGAAACCTATCAATTTAGCATAGCTGTTATAGATAATTACTTGTGGATATTGAATTTCTTTGGTGATATAAAGAACACCAATAAGGAGTTTTTATGAAGAGAATATTTACTGCTTTGTTTTCTCTGTTTTTTTTACTCTCCTGTAAGACAATTCATTATGTCACTTACAATATTAGTCCCAATAAACCCTCACTCAATGATAAGATTATTTCAAAAAATGTAAAAGGGACAACCGAGATAGTGTTTGATAAATTCCTTATTCCTCACATTGAAGCCAGTGATGATTATGACGCATTCTATGCCCTTGGATATGTTCATGCTATGGAGAGGCTTTTTCAGATGGAAATTATGAAGAGATTTGCCTATGGCAGGATAGCTGAGACATTTGGCAATATAAAACTTGGTTCAAATTCTATATTTGCAGATGCAGTTACTCTGGATGTGTGGATGAGGACTATTGGACTCTGGAGGGCGGCTGAGGTCTCTATGAAGGATATAGACCCTGAGAGTCTGAAAATAGCAGAGGCATATTGTGCTTTGATAAATGATTATATTAGGGACTGGAATATTCAGATTGAATTTAAACTGCTGGATATAAAGCCTGA
>JBBISZ010000333.1:0-3212 GCA_037441045.1 Deltaproteobacteria bacterium
ATGTAATATTTTGAATTTTGACATTTTAAAATTGTAACCACACAGACAAAACATTTTCCTTGATTTTGCTTAATTCAGAAATTAGATTATCAGTCCGTTGATTAAATTTTATAAGGAGATTCAGGATGAATGACTTCTATGCATTAATTATGGCGGGCGGGTCGGGCACCCGTTTCTGGCCGGCGAGCAGGAAAAAACTGCCCAAACAATTCTTAAGACTCAAAGATGATTCAGACTCTTTAATAAGGATGACTCACAAAAGAGTCTTAAAGATATTCCCTGAAACAAACATTTTTTATGTTGCAAATAGAAATTATGTAGAACTTATTAAAAATGAAATAGAGGGCATATCCAATTCAAATCTTATAATAGAACCTCTACCCAGGAATACAGCCCCTGCAATCGGTCTGTCTGCTGCAATGATTCACAAAAAAAACAACAATGCAATTATAGCAGTCTTACCATCGGATCATTTCATAGAAAAAGAGGAATTGTTCGTAAATATCTTGAAAACCGCTTACAGAGTATCCGCAGACGGTTCAATAGTAACTATTGGTATTACTCCTAATAGACCTGAGACTGGATTTGGATATATAAGGAAAGGGGCACTTATTGAGACCATAGATGGTATTGAAGTCAATGGTGTGGAGGCGTTTGTAGAAAAACCAAACAGACAGAAAGCCATTGAATATATATCTACAGGTAGATACCTATGGAATGCCGGAATATTTATCTTTAAGGCAGAAAGAATACTTTCAGAGATGAAAAGACTTATGCCTGAAACCTTTGACGCTATTATGAAAACAGTGGATCTCATCAATAAAGACCCTCAAAAAGCCGAAGAGGAGTTCTCAAAGATTCAATCCATCTCAATAGACTACGGCATTATGGAGAAGGTTCAGGGTATAAGAGTTATTCCGGCAGATATAAACTGGAGCGATGTCGGTTCGTGGGGAGCCATGCGAGATATTCTCCCAAGAGACCATTATGGCAATGCAAATATTGGAGAGAATATTCTGATTGATTGTCAGGATTGTCTTGTAAGATCCAGTGGCAGGCTGGTTGCTGTAATCGGTATGAACAATGTTGCTGTCATAGAGACAGAAAATGCAGTGCTTGTTATACCTATTGAGAGATCGCAGGATGTAAAGAAGGTGGTTGACGAGCTGGATTTAAAAAACAAAAAGGAACTTATATAAAGGAGTTTTATATGAACAGGAGTATTTTTAGAGAGTATGATATCAGGGGTATCGTTAACAAAGATCTGAATGATGAAGATGTATTCATACTTTCAAAGGCGATCGGTACATATCTATCACAACACGGGGCAAAAAATCTCTCAGTTGGAAGAGATTGCAGACTCTCTTCAGACCATATCTCCGAAATAATAACAGGAGGACTTGTTGAGTCAGGAATGAATGTGACTGACATAGGAGTGGTTCCAACCCCTGTATTCTACTTCTCACTATTTGAATTAAACGCCGATGGTGGTGTAATGATTACCGCAAGCCACAATCCGTCCGAATACAATGGATTTAAGGTGGCTCTGGGGAAGAGCACAATTTATGGTGCAGAAATACTAAAATTGTATAATATTGCAAAATCTGGAAATTTTGTAAAAGGTTCTGGAAATCAAATAAAATCCAGCATAACTGAAAAATATATCGACTATGTAGCAAATAATATCAGACCTGGCAAAAGAGGCATTAAGGTTGCAATTGATGGAGGTAACGGCACTGGAGGTCCAGTTGCCTCAGAGATATTGAAAAAACTAAATATGCCTTTTGTATCTCTGTACTGTGATATGGATGGGAGATTCCCAAATCACCATCCTGACCCAACCCTCGTTGATGCTATGCAGGATCTTATAAAAACTGTAAAAGCAAATAATTGTGAGATCGGTATAGGATATGATGGAGATTCAGACAGAATAGGCGTGGTGGATAGAAATGGGAATATCGTCTGGGGCGATCAGTTGATGATAATATTTGCAAAGGAGATTCTCAAGGAGAAGCCAGGTGCTACATTCATTGCAGAGGTTAAGTGCTCAAAGGTTCTATATGACGAGATAAAAAAGGCAGGTGGCAATCCCCTAATGTGGAGAACAGGTCATTCTCTTATAAAAGCGAAGATGAAAGAGTTGAATGCTGAGCTAGCTGGTGAGATGAGCGGACATATGTTCTTTGCCAACAGATACTTTGGATATGATGATGCCATCTATGCATCAATGAGACTTATAGAACTTCTCTCCCATTCAGAGAAGACTTTTGAGCAGATTATTTCAGAATTGCCAAAGATGAAGTCCACACCTGAAATAAGATTTGATATGTCGGATGAGAAAAAATTTGTGCTGGTTGAAAAAGTAAAGGAGTATTTTAAGTCAAACGGATACTCTGTTATTGATATTGATGGTGTGAGAGTAACATTCGAGGATGGATGGGGACTTGTGAGGGCATCCAATACACAGCCTGCACTTGTCTTGAGATTTGAGGCATCAACAGAACAAAGGTTAAATGAGATAAAGAAC
The DNA here is from genome assembly GCA_037441045.1 of Deltaproteobacteria bacterium. Lineage (GTDB taxonomy): Bacteria > Myxococcota > SpSt-1050 > SpSt-1050 > SpSt-1050 > SpSt-1050. The sequence continues at coordinate 2,528 of JBBISZ010000333.1, forward strand.
ATGTTTATGGAAAAACTTACAGAATTTAAGGACATGGTCTAATTATGAAAGGTAAAGCATATTACATTGGAATTGATCTGGGGGGGACAAATACAAGGGCGGTCTTAATCAATTCAGAAAGAAGAATCATTCGTTACAGCAAAGAAAAGACAGAACCTTCAAAAGACCCCGATAAGGTGGCATTTCAGATAGCGCGCATATTAAAAACGCTGCAGTTCAATGACGATATAAAAAAGAATCTTGCGGGTTGTTGTATAGGGCTGGCAGGGCTGCTCTCAAGAGATGGAAAGAGCGTAAAAATAGGTCCCAACTTTGGCTGGCGAAATGTCCCCTTTGTAAAGTTGCTTTCAAAACACATAAAACTTCCAGTAATGATTGTAAATGATCTAACGGCTGTTGCGTATGGCGAATATGCAATGGGCGCAGGCAGAGGATCAAAAAACATGTTCTGTGTCTATGTGGGTTCAGGTATAGGAAGTGCACTTATATTAAATGGACAACCTTATGATGGCTCTTCAAATGTAGCGGGTGAACTCGGGCATATAAAACTTAGAGAAGGTGGTAGAATATGTGGCTGTGGCTCTTATTGGTGTCTTGAGGCATACACTGGAGGCAATGCCGTAAGAGAGATAATTATTGATTTAGCCAGAGTAGATAAAGATAGCTTTTTTTACAAAGCAACAAA
>JBBISZ010000334.1:0-3195 GCA_037441045.1 Deltaproteobacteria bacterium
TATTTATTACCTTTGTTCTTATAGAGTTATACATCAGGAAAGACAGAAAACCTATTTACATAATAACTGCCTCATTTCTATCCGGCCTATCCTTTATCTCAGAATATCCAACTATTGTAATCTCTATTATTATGCTAATCTATCTTTTTATCTCGGTTAAAGAGAAAAGAATATTTATTCATGCTCTACCCTCCATTTTACCTGTGATCTTATTGCTCATTTATCTTTATTTTTGTTTTGGCTCTTTCTTTTCAACGGGATATTCACATCTGGACTCTGAAACATTCTCGAAGATTCACAAAGAAGGCTTTATGGGCTTTAAACTTCCAAATATAAAAGCTGTTTTGAATCTTATGTTTGGTTCACAGAGAGGGATCTTCTTCTTCTCTCCTGTTTTAATTTTTTCTATCTTTTTCCTTTTTAGAAATTTTATAAAATCCAAACTTCTGAAATTTATAAGCTCTTTATTTTTAATCTATGGGCTCCTTATTTCCTCCTTTGGTTACTGGATAGGAGGAGATGCGGCAGGTGCCAGACATCTTTTACCTCTCAATTATTTCTTGATTATTCCCCTGGCATTCTTTCTTGAAGAACATAAGAAAAATCTAATTGTTATGTCAATATTCTACTCCCTACTTATTGTTTCAATATTCAATATTATTGTATCTACTGTAAGCTGGCCATTCTTTCCTCCACAGTTCTTAAATCCACTTTCGGATTTTTCTATGATTCTGATTAAAGAAGGATTTATTACATATTCGGTTGTAAACATATTTGGCATCTATTCTTATTCCTCCATTGCTATTTTTCTATTGCCTATTTTGATTGTGGTAGTTTTTTTCATCATACAAAGTCTTAAAGATAATTATCGCTTATATTGTTTAATAATAGAAATTTTAACTATCTGGTTCCTATTTGTGTCAGTAATATTTCCCTCAAAGCCTGATGAAAGTAATTTAAAAGAGATAATCAGAATTGAGAAATCATTTGATCCAGAGGTCACATACAAAATTCCATATTCAGGATATATTGCAAAAGAGAATTATATTTGTATAAAAAAAGGCAATGTGTTAATGAAAAAAGGTGCAACTGTTGAAGCAATCAAGGAGTATAGATGCAGATAATTAAAAATCTACCTCGTATATTGATTCTTGCCTCGTTGGTTCTTGTATTGGGACTCCTATTCTTTTATTTTTACTTTATAAAAGCAGATATTATCAGACTGAGATCATATTTGAAAAATGAGATCAAAAAATCTGACATAATACTATTTTTCCCCGATTGGGAAAAGAATGATATCCTTGCTCTCGATGGATTTCCTGTTATTACATCAAAGGAAAATCACTACATCAATCTTTATGGTTTTAACAGGCTCTTTATCATAAAAAATACCAAGCGCTATAACAATAAAAGCATACCTATTAAGAATGAAATGCTTCTCAACAGGAAACTGGGAAAAGGGATTTATAGTATTGAGGAGTTCAGACTTTATGGCTTTAATCTTACTGAACAAATAGAAAAGTTCAGAGTATCTATTGAGGTAGATGATAAGAAAAGTTCCTGTCCATTTGATAATGGTGTATATAAGTGTGGCACAATGGGATGGCAGTATGTTGGAAAAGCGACCGTAGATGTTGATGGACAGCAGGCTGAATGTATCTGGGCACATCCAATGGGCGGAAAAAAGATCATTATAGAGGCAGACCTCCCTGTTACAATTTCAGGTGACTTTGTATTCTATCGAGCACTTGCCTCAACCTCGGGATTTGATCCTTCAAAACCTGAAGTAATTACAAAAATATTTATAAATGATCAGCAGGTTCTCTCATCTACAACCTCACGGAATAGAGAATGGATAAAGGAAAAATTTTCTTTCAAGAATCCAAAGCCATCAAGATTGAGAATAGAGATTTTCACTACTCAGGAATATAAAAATCATTTCTGCTTCAATCTGGAGGCTATGTAATGTTTTATAGAGTATCAGAAAATGTGTATCAGATTGGAGGCAATTCATATAGTTCAGGTGGTGATTGTTGTGTATATTTGATAAATTCTTCCGAAAATATCCTTATAGATTCCGGAATTGGAAGAAATCCACAGCAACTTATTGACAATATTTACGAGGTCGGTATTGAGCCTGATGATATCAAATATCTTGTTCTTACACACTGTCATATTGATCATACAGGTGGTGCCAGTTATCTGAAAGATAAAATTAAAATTAAAATTATAGCTCATATTATGGATAGTGAGGCTATTGAGAATGGGGACAGAATAATGACCGCCGCATCATGGTACAATATCATTCCTTATCCTGTAAAAATGGATTTCATACTTGAAGGAGAAGACGGATTCTTGCCCACCTCCATGCAAAATATAAAATGGATTCATATCCCCGGTCATACGCCAGGTTCAATTGCTATTCTGTTTGAATCTGAGGATAAGAAAATTTTATTCGGGCAGGATATTCACGGTCCACTTGATCCTTCCTTTGGTTCCAGTAGATCAGATTATAAAGAGAGTCTGAAAAAATTGATAGATCTTGATGCAGATATTCTCTGTGAAGGACACTATGGAATTATCAGGGGTAGATCAAACATAAAATGCTTTATTGAACAATTTATATAAAAGGGAGGTAATAATGGAAAACATAAGGGCTGGTGTAATTGGCGGAGGTTCGTGGGGAACCGCAATAGCTCAACTACTGACAACCAATAATATTGTAGTTGACCTGTGGGTATATGAAAAGGAACTTGTGGATGAGATAAACAATAAGAGGGAGAATACAATTTACCTTCCTTCAATAAAGTTGAGTGAAAAGATTGTTGCAACAAATGATATTGAGAGTGCCATAGATGGGAAGAACCTGATAGTATTTGTCACACCCTCACATGTTACAAAAAGCATAGTTGATTCAGTACACAATCAGATTCCTGAAAATATCCCGATAATATGTGCATCAAAGGGAATTGAGACTGATACTCTCATGACAATGGATGAGGTAATGCACTATGTCCTTCCTGGAAGATACCACAATTTCCTCGCATACCTCTCCGGTCCCACATTTGCAAAGGAGGTGGCTTCAGGGCTTCCTGCTACATGTGTAGTCGCCTCTAAAAATGAAGAGGTCGCTCGACTTGTACAGTTATATTTTTCAAACAGCCATTTTAGAGTATATACCTCAAATGATGTTAT
>JBBISZ010000335.1:0-3142 GCA_037441045.1 Deltaproteobacteria bacterium
TATGATAGGATACCCGTATTTGCAATAAAAGGTGAAGACAATAAAGTATATTATTCACATATACTATCGGCACTTTCTATAAATCCTCATATCACAATGGATGATGGTGCAGATCTTGTTTCCACATTGCACAGAGAAGAGAGGAGTAGAATTAAGAATGTAATCGGTGGTACAGAGGAGACCACCACAGGCGTTATAAGACTTAAGAATATGGCAAGAGGTGGGGTTCTGGCATATCCGATTATTGCTGTCAACGATGCGATGACCAAACACTTTTTTGATAATAGATACGGAACAGGGCAGTCAACAATAGACGGAATTTTGCGAGCCACAAACAGGCTCCTTTCAGGTTCATATTTCGTAGTTGCTGGATACGGCTGGTGTGGGAGGGGGCTTGCGATGAGGGCAAGAGGAATGGGTGCAAAAGTAATAGTAACCGAGGTGGATCCTGTCAAGGCACTTGAGGCTGTTATGGATGGCTTTGAAGTAATGCCAATGGAAAAGGCTGCCAAGATAGGTGATATATTCTGCACGCTAACAGGTGATATAAATGTAATAACAGCAGAACATATGAATCTTATGAAAGATGGTGCAATTGTCTCAAACTCTGGACACTTCAATGTGGAGATAGATATAAAAGGACTCAGTAAGATCTCAAAGAGTCATCGTACCATAAGAGATTTTGTAGAGGAGTATACACTCAAAAATGGCAGGAGGATCTATCTTCTGGCAGAGGGGCGTCTTATAAACCTTGCATCTGCTGAGGGGCATCCTGCATCGGTGATGGATATGAGCTTTGCAAATCAGTCGCTCTCTGTGGAATATATTTTAAAAAACAGAGGCAAACTCAAAAATGAAGTTTATACAATCCCTGTTGAACTGGATAATGAGGTCGCATCATTGAAGCTCAAAAGTATGAATATTGAGATAGATAGACTTACGCCCGAGCAGAAGAGATATTTATCTCAATGGGAAGAAGGAACCTGAACAGTAATTTGAGGTTATGGATTATTTATACGCTATCCTGATGGGGATTCTACAGGGCTTGACGGAGTTTATCCCTGTATCCAGTACTGCACATCTGAGGATACTGCCTGAGTTGTTTGGAAAAGAGGATGCTGGAGCGGCTTTTACGGCGGTTATTCAACTGGGTACATTGTTATCTCTGTTGATATATTTTAGAAAGGATATTCTCAATCTCATATATGATTTTTTTGTTTCATTGAAGAATCATAAATTTTCAAATCCCAATTTTCTATTATCTGTTTATATTGTTGTAGGTACAATACCCATAGTAGTATTGGGGCTTATATTTAAGAAGGTAATAGAGAATGAATTGCGTTCAATACTGATAGTTGCCATATCTCTAATTTTCTTTGCAATATTACTGCTTGTGTCGGAGTTTCTGGGCAAAAAGCAAAAGGAAATGGAGAATCTAAATCTCAAAGATGCCCTGTTTATCGGACTGTTTCAGGCTTTTGCTCTTATCCCTGGAGCCTCAAGATCAGGGGTGACTATCTGCGCTGCAATGCTACTTGGTTATAAGAGAGATGTATCTGCCCGTTTTTCATTCTTACTATCAGTTCCATCAGTACTTGGTGCGGGAATACTTGAGATGAAAGATGTCATAAAATCAGATACCAATTTTGATATAACAATGGTAATTATTGCACTTGTGACATCATTTGTTGCAGGGATACTTGCGATTGAGTTCTTATTGATGTTCCTTGTAAATCATAGGGTAAATATATTTGCATATTATAGAATAATTCTTGGGATTGTAATTTTGATATTCTTCTTACAATGATCATTATAAAATGAGTGGTATAGATAAGTTAGATAATTTTTCATTTAGAGTAATTAAAAAGGTTGGACTCGCAATAAATAGATTTAATATGATAGGGGAGAATGACAGAATAATTGTGGCGGTTAGCGGAGGAAAGGACTCACTTACGCTCTTAAAATCACTTGTTGACAGAAAGATGTGGGTACCAATGAAATATGAAATCGTGGCAATAAATGTTCAGTCTGATATGCACTGCTCAGGTTGTATACATAAAGAGACACTAAAAGACTTATTTGAACAGATGAAGATTGAATATCACTTTGAGGAGATAGAGATATTAAAGATGCTCAAAGAAAAGGGTAAAGACTTAAACTGCTTCTTCTGTTCGTGGAATCGCAGAAAGGTATTATTCCTTGCTACTAAGAAGTATAATTGCAACAAGATAGCGATGGGACATCATATGGATGATGTGATACATACAATTCTTATGAATCTAATAGTGCATGGCAGGATAGAAGGTATGGATCCAAAGGTCTCATTTTTTAATGGGGAATTTGAACTTATAAGACCACTCTTCTTTGTCCGGGAGGAGGAGACCCGAAAATTTGTAAACCTCAATAATCTTCCTCATAACTTCTGCAAATGTCCTGAGGCATCTAAAAATCTCAGAGTGGAGATGAGAAGACTGGTTGAAATAATGAATAGTATAAACAAAAAGGCATATCTGAATATCTTCTCATCTCTCTATGGTAACCCCGAGAAGAGAGAAAGAAAAGGTAAGACTGGTAAAGCGTAAGATTTTGTTTATTGCATAAAAGTCAAACCTGGCTCTATTACCTGTTATTCATTATTCATAGATTTAGACTATGGACTGTGGACTATGTAAAAATTTTGCTTGCAAACTATTTTCAGATCCGCATAATTATAATTGAAAACCTCAACACAGGGGGTAAGATGTTTGAGGTAGAAAAAATCCCGATTTCCACTCTATCTATCTATCTATCTATCTATCGTGTAGTTTATCAAGAAATCAAAAAAACATTTTATAAAAAGGGGGGTTAAAATGATAAAGAATTTGGTAATATATTTATCAGTTATTTTCGTATGTGTTTTTATTTTCTCTGGAGGAGGATACATTAAAGTTGTTAATGTGACAGATGAGTGTGATGAGCAATATGAATGTTGTAAAGAGATTCATAAAAGTATAGGGGTGAAATGTTATGATTGTAATAATGAAGAGCGTGAATGTGAATACCCTGCATTTAGTTGTGAAAACAGGCCTGTGGGGAGTATATATAAGTGTGACTGTGATATAGATGTATGTAGAGAGGCTGATACAGATGATAGTGATTGTGA
>JBBISZ010000336.1:0-3115 GCA_037441045.1 Deltaproteobacteria bacterium
GCCCTATCATCACAGACAAAGGCAATATTGTAATAATTCTGATTTTCGGTCTTCATTTTTAAACTCATATTCGGGCATCTACCGCTAATTATCCCGATATCAAATGGTATTTTATTCTGAACTTTCCCCATAAATTTCTTAAAATATCTCAACATGTCATTCTGGCAGGATTTGTTCATATATGCTATGAATCCGACATTTATTAATGCTGGTTCTTCCTTATTGTAACATAGAGCCTTTTTCTTGGTAAGGGCGATGCTTTCTATCTCAACTCCCTCGCAATTATTATAGTCATCTGAACCCATGTTTGTATTAACAACATCCACCTTCAACTTATCAAACACCAACTCGGATGTATGAACATACTCCTGATGATCTATAGAACATTTCTTCGTTATCTTAAATGCCTCATTTTGCTTTAGATCCTCAATCAGATACTTGAATATCAGACCTGTACCTTCCTCCATCTGATACGATGCATCAATATTCTCAGAAACAACCAGTATAAACAAAGCAAAATAAATCATTGCATCTATCCCAAAACACCATCAAGTTTTTCACTTATAGCAGCAGTGATCTTCCCTTCAAATACTTTGAGGAAAAACCCAAGTGATATATCAACCTCAACAGAATTTTCAGTAATTACAAACTGCCCTTTTGCGCCAGAACCCTCAAATGAGGCTGTATAATCATTGACCCATTTGTATTTCAGACTATACTCATTTGCGATATTTGGAATAACCTGCTCAAGCCTTTTTTTTGCCTCAGTTTTGCCGAGTGAATGATTTTTTGTTATCCTTGCCATAAATCCTCCTTTAAGATTGTATAAAAATTTATAATAATATTTACACTCCGTCAATATAAATGGGAATTAAACAAATTTACTGATTTTATATATACACTTTAACACAAGCAGCAATTACTCTTCAATAACCTCAACAGTCATCTCTACCCTCTCATACGGCTTATCATTTCTATCTCTTGGAAGATTTACAATCTTATCCGCCACCTCAATTCCGCCTGTTACCTTGCCAAAGACCGTATATTGACCGTCCAGAAACAATGAGTCCTCAACCACAATAAAAAACTGACTCCCGGCACTATCAACATCCTGAGCCCTTGCCATCGATAGTATACCACGTTTATGGAAAAGTTTATTAAACTCAGCCTTAATAGTATATCCAGGTCCACCTGTACCGGGAATACCCTTTGCTCCAACTTTTGTATTGGGGCATCCTCCCTGAATCATAAATCCCGGAATTACTCTATGAAAAGTAGTTCCGTTGTAAAACCCTGACTTTGCCAGTTTTATAAAATTTTCAACATGATTTGGTGCAACATCTGGAAAAAATTCCAATTCAATATTACCATATTTAGTAATAATCCTTGCTTTTGGGTTGTTCATGAATACTTTCTCCTTTTGTTAATCGTTGAAAATATAGTCAAACCAGAACTTCTTATTTCTATCCATAGACAGATCAACATGAATATGCTTTACCTGAGTAAACTCAAGTAGTCCGTGAGGTCCAAGCTCCCTCCCTACACCAGACTGCTTATAGCCACCAAATGGTGCCAGCGGATTAATCAGGTGGTAATCATTTATCCATACAGTTCCTGTCCTGATTCTTTTTGCATTCTGAATTGCCATGGGAATATCCTTTGAAAAAACCGCTCCTCCAAGACCATAAATTGAATCGTTTGCCATATTAATTGCATCGTCCAATTCCTCATACTTTATTACAGAAAGAACCGGTCCAAATATCTCCTCTCTGGCTATCGTCATATTATTTTTGACTTCAGTGAATACTGTAGGCAAAACAAAGTAACCATTCTTCAAATCATCAGGGACTTTTCCGCCACATAAGAGTCTTGCACCCTCCTCTTTACCCTTTTCAATATATCTCAAGACAGTCTTATGCTGCGTCTCCGACACAACCGGTCCCATTGTAGATTCAAAATCCAGAGGATCTCCAATCTTAATATGCGTCACCCTTTCCTTTAACATCTCCATAAATTCATCATATAAAGATGCTGGCACAAAGCAGCGAGTCCCGGATTCACATACCTGACCTGCATGAAAGAATGTGCCAAATAGCGAACCATCCACCGCAAGTCTCAAATCAGCATCCGGACATACGATAGTAGGGCTCTTTCCCCCCAATTCCAGAGTAACTTTTTTCACTGTATCGGAAGCAAGTTTCATAACCTTTCTGCCTGTCTCAGTTGATCCAGTAAGTGCCACTTTATCAATCATTGGATTTTTGCATAACTCTTCCCCCACAACAGAGCCTGAACCGGTGATAATGTTGAGAACTCCCTCTGGCAGACCTGCCTCAACCGCAACTTTTGCAATCTTAAGTGCTGTAAGTGGTGTATCGGAGGCTGGCTTTAATACCACTGTATTACCCATAATCAGTGCAGGCGCTATCTTCCATACTGCCATCATAAATGGAAAATTCCACGGGATAATTCCTGCACAGACACCGATAGGCTCTCTGTTTACGAAGTTCCAGCTAATATACGGAAAATCTATCCATGGAAGAGGTTCATAAATAGGGATCTTCTCGCCCAGCTCAACTAGCGCTCTAAAATGCTCTATCCCCACTGGAATATCCATCATTGAGGTCTTTCTGATAGTTGCACCAGAATCCATAGATTCAATTCTGGCAAGTTCATCCTGTCTTGACTGTAATATCTCAACCATTTTATAGAGAATTTTTGCCCTCTCTTTGACATTCATTCCACTCCATACACCACCATCAAACGCCTTTCTTGCAGCCTCTATCGCCCTTCTTGTATCACCAATGGTTGCAACTGGAACTTCGGCAACAGGCTCCTTATTTGCTGGATTTAATGTAGGTCTATACTCCCCACTCTCTGACCCCACAAGCTCCCCATTGATAAGCATTTTGTATCTTTCCATGTGATACCTCCATAGAAGTTTTGGTGCGAGACACATCCTACCAACCAAACCCCAATCCGTCAATCTCAAAAAAACACAACTTATGTCCCATTATTATCGACACAAACAAACAGACAGCTTAACAAACAGATAAATAACACCTCTGTCCAAAATAATAATAAGTCATAAAATTTATCCTTCTAAAACAATGTG
>JBBISZ010000337.1:0-606 GCA_037441045.1 Deltaproteobacteria bacterium
TCAAATCTTTTCATATCAATCTCCAAGACATAGATACTCATAATTTTTTTGCCTCATAGAAGGATTATATAATCCTTCAAGGAATACTTTATAAATGTGACATTTTAAATTTGGAATTAAGTGTGAAATTTTAAAATTGGAACCACATATTAAAATTCATTTCTTGACTTTTTATTATAGATAAATAATATACAACATCTGCGCGGAAGTGGCGGAATTGGCAGACGCGCTAGCCTCAGGAGTTAGTGGTTAACAGCCATGGGGGTTCAAGTCCCCCCTTCCGCATTTCTTCTATAAATAATTGTCTGGAATTTGAGATTTAGGAGGGTGAAAGGTATTGAAGGTGAGTAGATATGATCTAAAGCTTCGTTCTACCTATATATATTCGATATTATTAACAGGATATGTTTTATTGTATATGCAGATCTTTATTGGTATGGATGAATAGATTTTATAAGTTCTAACCAATTTGATTTGAGCCTTAAGCAAGGCAGTTCATTTCTATTAAAAAACCACATCTATCCAGAATAAATTTATCAAAGAATCCTTTGAATTTTATTTTTTATTTGGTCTTTAACTGATCAATAAACAATCTGATGCCTTGAT
>JBBISZ010000337.1:616-3109 GCA_037441045.1 Deltaproteobacteria bacterium
ACCTATCATTTGTTAACATAGTGGGGTTTATGGTAGTGGATAAATAAACCTATTGAGATCCTGCCCATTGTACCAGATGTAGAAAAGGCTTTCTTTAACAGGTAGGTAATAAATTGGACAGTATTTTGAGGTATAAACAAGACAGGATAGAGTAAACCGATTTTGAAAATGCAAATCAGGCATATCTAACAAATCGATTTATAAATTCTATGACTCCAGATTATCTGGACAGCAGTGAAGAATTATAATTTTTGAATTTTAACTTGAAATATTCATTATTGCGTTGCCCAGCTGATGTATATTGCAGGTTTCAAAGATTTTATCTACAATCGTCTGATAGAGAGGCAGTTGAGAGTCTCCAGTTCCCCATAATCTTCTGCTTTCAGGTACAAACCAGTACAATCTGTGAACCTTTTTTCTGATATTGTTCAGATAGAATAGATCAGGAATATTATAATTGTTTCTCCCATCTCCTATTATAATCACTATGGTATCCCTTTTTAATATTCCACTATATTGGTTGAAGAATTTATAAAATGCAATTGTATAATTGGAGTTGCCAAAGAGATTCGGGACTCCACCAGAAAGTATATCACTAATTATATTGTGCAGATCTCTCTTTTGAACTATGCGGGTGATATCAGTAATATCATTTACGAATGCAAAACTTTTTACATCCTTAAAAAGTAGACTCAATTCATTAATAAATGTAAGCATAATAAATGCCGAATTTCTCACTGATTCTGACATGTCGCAGAGAATTATAAGATTGCGACTTTTCTTTTTTTGCCTTTTGAATCTTAAAACAAAAGGGATATTCTCATAAATAGAATTTGATCTGATAGTTCGGTGAATATTTAATATTCTGGATTTTTGTGCCACCCTTGAGCGATGAATTTTTCTTAAAATATTTTTTGTGGTGATCCTGATAGCCCTTTTCAGAGATTGAAGATCTCTTTCATCTATCTCTGAAAAAGGGATAAAAGCAGGATCGGTTCTAAGTGGAATTGCTGTTGACCCTATTTCAGTTGATTTGATGTTAACCTTTTTCCTTTTGAGTATTTTTTCAAGCCTCTCTCTTATCCTTTTATCCGATCTGGCAAGGAAGAAGAGTTCATCTATAAAGTCTGTTTCAGTCTTTTCCCATATCAGGGCATGGTATAACTTATGTGAGAATTGATTATTCTCCGTCAAATTTCCTTCTTTCAAAATAAGTTGTAGAAGTTTTTCAAACTGCCCGTCAGAGATTATCTTTTTGATTATCTCATATTTAAAATATGTATCTTTTGATATTCTATTTGAAAGTTCTGCAAAATCTATACTGGTAGGTGAGTTGCGGTCATCTTCTTTTTCAAAAACTTCATAAACTCTTCGTATATCAGATCTATTATGGGCAAGATTTGAGATGATTGTGTTTATAAACAGTTTTTTATCTGATAGATCGATATAGAGAATTGATTTTAGTGTATCTAACTTTTCGCCTGCAGATGCCCTTATCCCGTTCTGTTCCAATCTATCAAAGAGCCGTAATAAATAAGATATCATTTTTCATTTTTTTTAAGTTGCTGGGATATAAATTTTTCGATTCTCTTCTTTGCATTTGCCTCCATATCAAGAAATTCAATCCCCATTCCAGGTAGATCATGACTTGAATGCCCGACAGGGTTTATCCATCTGACAATTCCCATAAGATCAAATGGCAGAGGGACATCAGGGATAGAAAAAAGTATTCTGATTCTGGTGCCGACAGGTAGAGGTTTTGAGGTGTTGATAAATATTCCACCTCTGGATATATTAATAATGTAATCTGTTATAAAAGAGCCTATTGTGCGATAACCTACTTTGAGTTCTACCGTAATTCTTTTTTCTCTTCTCTTCTCGGTCATAATGGCTTTAATATTTTAAAATTTTATTTATGTCAAAGTATTTTATCCTGTTGGAATTTGCAATGAATAAATTAATTGAACAAACAAATGATGTTTTTGAAATAATGAAGAACTAAAATTTTACTGTTTGTCTGATAAAATGGTAGCGACCACAAAGCTTACGAATCACAAAAATAATATTTGCAATTTGCTCTTTCAATATATATTATTATGCAATCTATACTTTTAACAGGGAGTAAGTTATGAAGTATGATAGTATCCAGCTAATGGCAATTGTTTTACAGGTGCTTGGAGTGGATGGTAATCTTTCAGAAGATGAGATTGAGGCAGTTGAGAAGGAGGCAATTCTGCTAGGAATAGATGATAAGGCTTTTAAGAAAGTTATAAGTCTTATCAATAAGACCAGTAAAGCAGAGGATATAATAAAGGGGATAAATACATTTGAGACAAAATTATTTACAATGCAGGAAATATATAAAGTTTTGTATTCCAAGCAGAAAGTCTCAAGACTTGAGAGGGAGGCTGCCGACTGGATAGGAAAGAATCTTAAACTATCCAGTACTATATTAAGAAAACTTGAAAGTATTGTAAAAAAGATGAGAAAACT
>JBBISZ010000338.1:0-3105 GCA_037441045.1 Deltaproteobacteria bacterium
TTAAAGGCGGTTGCAAACCATGCGGCGATCGCTATCAAGAATGCTGAACTTTATCAGAAGCCACTTGAGTTATCTATAACGGATGCGTTGACAGGGCTCTATAATAGAAGATTTTTCTTCAAGAGGTATCAGGAAGAGGTAGAAAATTCGATCAGATATAATACAGGATTCTCGGTGCTTATGATAGATATTGATCATTTTAAGAGTTTCAATGATACGTTTGGACACAAGGCTGGCGATGAGATCTTGAAAAGAATAGCATATATCTTTTCATCAAGGGTGCGTAAGGTAGATGTTGTGGCTCGCTATGGAGGAGAAGAGTTTATAATACTGTTCCCCAGAATGAAGAAGAAAGAGGCAGTAGATATTGCAGAAAAACTTAGAAAGAGCGTGGAGCTTTCCAAGTTTGTCTTTGAAGGGCATCCGATTGATCATAAAGTAACTGTCTCTATTGGTGTGGTGACTTTCCCATCTGACAGCAATGATAGTAAGAAAATAATAGAGTATGCAGATATTGCATTGTATAAGGCAAAAAATAATGGTAGAAATCAGATTGTTGCCTATGAGTCGCATATTAGCAATATGAATGAATAGTAGTCTTCTTAATCCACTCTTTTCTTATATTTTCAAAAGGATATTTTTATCATTTCTCTTCTTCTTGCTTATACTATCAGTACTATTGTTGTTTATCTTTTTTGTCCAGTATTCAGATATATTTATAACAACACAAATTACTCTCAACAATCTTATTATTATTATTGTCAGAATGTTTCCACTTTCTCTTGAGTTTGCAATCCCTCTGGCAGTCATATCAAGTCTGTTATATGTAATTTATATAATGATAATCAAAAATGAAATTTTAGCAATAGAACTCTGTGGTATTAGCAGAACTGTAATTGTTGCACCTTTTTTAGTCTTTGCTGTTTCAGTGTTTATTGTCAATCTAATCCTTTCAATATTTGTATTCCCTTATTCCATTGTGGGAATAAAGGAGAAGGCTATTGAATTTGCAAGGGATGGGCTGGTAAATTCAATGGTGGAAAGCAGGATCAACGACGATATACCTGATACAATGCTTTACTTTAATAAGAGGGCTGAGGATGGAAGATTGATGGGATTATTTCTATTTCAGAAGAGGGATACAAAAGAACACATGTGCATATTTGCTGAAGCTGCAAAACCCGAGGTAGGATTGAACGGACTATCTTTAAATCTCAGACTTGAGAAGGGCAAGATTGTAGATAAACAGGGAGAATATTTGAGACTTATAGATTATAAGACGGGTGAGTTGAGTATAGATATTGCCGAACTTGTTGAGAAAAAGATCAAACATATCAGAGGTATTTCTACTGCAAATATTTCAAACAATAAATATTTTCATATCTGCGACTCAATCTATCTTGCTCTGGTGAATGTCTGGATAGCGCTTGTTGTTATTTCTGTGTTCGTGGGTAGGAGATCAGAGATAACATTTTTTAAATACATATTGTTTTTTATTTTTGTGGGATTTTTTTATGTTGGTTTCAGGGTATATCATTTTTTGTCTGAAAATGAGGTTATGGGACCAGTATCAGCCTGTCTGTCTATTGTTTTGATCGTGACGCTGCTCTTTATTCTTATAAAATGGTGGTTAGCAAGAGATGTCAGATTTGTTTAGGTATATCAATATTAGGTTTTTGATGAACCTTATCATATGTCTATTTGCCATACTTTTAATATCCTTTCTTATAGATACTATTGAGAGTTCAAAGACAATTACACAGATGAATGTAAGTTCACTGGCAGTTTTATCCTTACTCTATAATAAGTTTATTGTTCTAACTGTTCAGACTTTTCCATTAGCTGTATATATCTCTCTGGTAATTTTACTATTCAGGCTCCATATTAAAAACGAATATCTGGCGTTATTGACCTCAGCCCTGAATCCATGGAGGTTGCTGGCTTTTTTACTGCCTTTGCTCATCTTACTTGGCATTATTAATTTTATTATTCTGGACAGGGTTATGCCTCCTGCCTCAAAGAATGTGGATAGACTTCTGGTAAATGAGTTCAAGCGATTTACTGCCTCATGGACATACTTTTATAGAGATAGAAATTGGTTCTTATCGGTTGATAGATCACGGCTCTATCATTACAGTGACATAGATGAAGATAAAAGGATAATTAAAAGTTTTGAGATTTATAAGTTTTCTCAGGTGGGGTTTGAAGAAATTATAACAGCAGATTTTGTAACCTGTATTAATAATAATGTATTCAAAGCCCGAAAGTTAGAGAGATATTCCTTTGGTAAGGATGATTCGGCAGGATATGAGTCTATGGATGAGAGCATACTTAAACTTCCAGATGAGTTTGACAATTTCAGACAGAGGCGCGGTAGACCATATCAGATGAGTTTTATCAGCCTTCTCGAATTAATAAATTTTAGAGAAAGAGTTGGGCTTGATATATCAAGATACAAATATGAACTATATATGAAGGTAATAAACCCTGTATCTCTGGTCCTGATTTGTGTTTTTCTCCTCATATTTTTTATAAGATATTTGTATCTTTTAAGGCCTGTATATCTAATTATATATAGTCTGCTTATACTTATGTTTTATATTATTTCTGTTATTTTTTCGGGGAAGCTTTCTGAAAGTTCGATTGGACAGCCTTTTGTCGCTGCTATACTGCCGGTTGTGTTGCTTGTATCAATATCAACTATACTGATGAGATTTAGTAGCCAGAGATACAGTTGAGGCTTATCTGCTGGCTGATATTTTTGTATGATTAAAGCATCTTATGATGTGAGAGTCAGTAAGGTGTTCTATCTGAGGAAGATCTCTTACGCAGATGTCGTCTGCATGGTTGCATCTTGGATTAAATGGGCAGCCAGATGGCATATCCCTTATTGAGGGTACAAATCCTTTTATCTCGGGTAGTGTTTTACTGTTTTTCTTTTTGCTTAAAAAGATTGATCTTAATGCAATTGTATAAGGATGTGCGGGATTATTAAAAATTGCCTCTCTATCTCCTGCCTCCATTATTGTTCCGCCGTACATTACTATAATTCTATGAGCAATCCTTTCTACTATACTCAGATCATGAGTAATAAATATCAATGAG
>JBBISZ010000339.1:0-3058 GCA_037441045.1 Deltaproteobacteria bacterium
CGCAGCAAGAGTATGCTATTTTTTACTGGATTTTAAGAATGCAGAAAGATATGTAGAAAAATCACTCAATATCAATCCTGAAAACAGCGAGGCTCTATATATTAAGGCACTGCTTCTTGATAGAAAGCGAAACTTTGCACAATCTGACATATATATCAAAAAAGCCAATCTGATTGATCCCGACATCTATCCAAAACTTTTATCTATGAGCCTGGAGTCATTTGAGGCTATAGCCAATTATATATTTGGACAGATCCCGCAGAATGTAAGAGATTTTTTGAAAGATGTATCCATTGTGATTGAGGACATCCCTGATGACAATGCCCTTTCAATGGAGCTATCGCCACTCTCTCTATCAATGCTAAGAATCATAAAAGATAATAACGGCAACAATGAATATAAACTGATCCTGTTTAAGAGAAATCTTGAACATTTTTCTGAGGATGAAGAGGAATTGAGAGACAATATAAATATCTGTTTGTTAAAAGAAATAAACAAAATACTAATGGAGATGGAAGAAGAAAAATGAAGAAAAATATTGAAACAATTATTAACTTTTTAAAGGAAAATTATCCAGACTCTACTACTGCACTAAAGTCTAACAACCCATTTCAACTACTTGTGGCTACCATATTATCTGCACAATGTACGGATGAGAGAGTCAATAAGGTTACACCAGAACTTTTCAGAAGATTCAAGAGTCCTGAAGATTTTGCCAGGGCAGAACTTCCCGAGATAGAGAAATATATAAAAAGTACGGGATTCTATCACAATAAGGCGAAGAACATAAAAGAGTGCTCAAAGGTACTTCTTGAAAAGTATAACGGAAACCTGCCTCAGGATATTAATGAACTTGTAAAACTACCAGGTATTGGAAGGAAGACTGCCAATGTTGTTCTGGGCAATGGATTTGGAATTGTAAGCGGGATAGTGGTTGATACACATGTTTTGAGGATTTCTTTGCGACTGGGGCTTACAAAGAATAAAGATCCGGTAAAAGTAGAAGAGGATCTAATGAAATTGATCCCGGAGAATTTCTGGATAGAGTTTTCAAATTCAATTATCCTTTTTGGAAGAGAGATATGTAAGGCACAAAATCCATTATGCGGGAGATGTAAGGTATATGATATTTGCAAATTCCCTTCAAAAAAAGATAGAAAAGGCAAGACTGCTTCAGAGTAAACTTGCTGAGAAAATTAAAATACGACCTTTAAGATTGGATAAGGGGATTATTGCAGGAATAGATGTATCATACAGGAATGAATTTATGTTTTGTGCTATAGTTCTCCTTAATTTCCCTTCTCTAAGAATTGCCGATATTTATTCTGACAAAAAAAAGGTAGATTTTCCTTATATTCCTGGCTTTCTCTCATTTAGAGAGTTACCTGTGATCCTGAAAACTTTTAAGCAGGTAAAAGAGAAAGTATCATTAATATTTTGTGATGGTCAGGGGATTGCCCATCCAAGAGGATTTGGTCTTGCCTCCCATATTGGCTCTGTGCTTAATATACCTTCAATTGGTTGTGCAAAATCGAGGCTTATCGGAACATATAAAGAACCAGGTATTAAAAAGGGGTCTTATTCAGACTTGATATATAATGAAAAGATAGTAGGTGCTGTTGTCAGAACAAGAGATAATTGCCAGCCTATATTTGTATCGCCTGGAAATTGTATTGATATAGAATCATCCGTCAAATATGTCCTTATGACTTCCAGATTCAGAATACCTGAGCCAACTCGTCTTGCACACATATATGTCACAAGATTAAAATTTCAGAAATGAGTTTATTAGAGATGTGGCCCTGATTCTATAACTTCGTGATCTGCATTTTTTTCAAACTTATTAAAATTCTTATTAAACATCAAAATAAGTTCTTTCATCTTTTGATTATATAATTATCTGTCTGTCCATGTGTTCTCTGGAATCAAAGGTCTGCTGTCAATCCCATCAACTTTTTCAGGGACAAACAGATTTAGTTTCTCAATTTTGACAAACTTTATATTGTTTAGTCTTCCATCTAATGCGGCTGAGATGAGAGATCTTGTGAGTTCGATGCTCATTCTCTTCCCGGTACCATAAGCCCCACCTGTCCATCCAGTATTAATTAGCCAGCAATTAGTTTTGTATTCTTTCATCTTTTCTGCAAGTAATCTTGCATATACCCACGGATTTCTGGGCATAAAAGGAGCACCAAAGCAGGTGGAGAATGTAGCCTGAGGTTCATTTATACCTGATTCTGTGCCTGCGACCTTGGCTGTATAACCAGACAGGAAATGGTACATCGCCTGCTGAGGCGTAAGTCGTGATATGGGTGGCAGAATCCCGAATGCATCGGCTGTTAAGAAGAAAATATTTGCAGGGTGTGTTCCTCTTCCATCAATTACAACATCGGGGATAAAATCAACGGGATATGTGGCTCTGGTATTCTCTGTTATTGAGCCATCGTTGTAGTCAATAATTCTTTCCTCTGGATCGTAAACCACATTTTCGAGTATAGAACCGAATCTAATTGAGTTATATATAAGTGGTTCAGAGTTTTTATTGAGTCTTATAACCTTGGCATAACATCCGCCCTCAAAATTAAATATACCATTTTTACTCCAGCCATGTTCGTCATCTCCAATAAGTCTTCTTAATGGATCTGCTGAAAGGGTAGTCTTCCCAGTCCCCGAAAGGCCAAAAAAGATAGCGGTGTCACCATTCTTCCCAACATTTGCTGAACAGTGCATGGGGAATACATTCTTTTCGGGAAGGAGGAAATTCATAATTGTAAAAATACTTTTCTTTATTTCACCACCATAATTGGAACCACATATCAGAACTGATTTTTCAGAAAAATTGAGGATAATCGCTGTACTGGATCTCACCATATCCTTGTTTCCATCAAGTTTTAATCCACCACAGGCGTATACAATAAAATCTGGTTCAAAATTGTTGAGTTCATCTTTTTTTGGTCTTATAAAAAGTGTAGTTGCAAAGAGTGAATGCCATGCCTTTTATGCTATTATCCTCACCTTTATTATATAATCTGGATCTGCACCTACAAAACCGTAAAAA
>JBBISZ010000340.1:0-2400 GCA_037441045.1 Deltaproteobacteria bacterium
TAACAGGAAGTATTCTGTTTGCTGCTACGAGTGATCTATCTCATTATCAAAATTACGAGGAGACTCTAAGGCGGGATAAGATTATTCTCAAATGTATTGAGAAGATGGATACCTATGAATTGCGCAGATCTCTTGAAGAGAATAAGATTAATATGTGTGGATATGAATGCGTTGCAACTACTATGGATCTTTCCCGAGCCGCTGGAGCAACATCGGGTATGATAAGGAGATACGACACAAGTACTTCGGGAGACGGCAATTATGAGAATGTAGTGGGTTATGCGGGGGTCTGTTTTGTCTGATTATGACTGATAATATAAATGTAAAACCTCAATATAAAGGCGATATATCCAGAATTAATATCTCAGAGTTGCTTGTCAGGCTTGGTGTGCTAAAGGAGAATGGATATGTTGAGATTATCCTGCCCAATTTCAAAATAAGAATCTATCTTTATATGGGGGATATTGTAAATATTGATTCAGACGACTCAAATTTTTCGCTTGCAGGTTTCTTAAGAAAGAAGGGTAGAATAAATGATGAGCAGTTCAACGATGTTGATAAACTAATTAAAATCGGAGATAGATCTGCTGCTGATGTTATTTTGAGTCTGGGGTTTATTAAACCTTTTGAGATTATTCCAATTATTAATGAATTTCTTATCTGTGCCCTCGGAAGAATTGCTACATTTTCTATCGGACAATATATTTATTATAAAATAGTTGGCGATGTCTATCCGTTTCAGGTAAATCTTAGATTCAATACTGTAGATGCAGTAAAAAATATGATCTTCTCTCATCTGCCAGATGAGTTCTTTTTGAAGATATTTTCAAGGCATACAGAGATTGATGTTGCAGTCAGACAGTCAGGGCTGACCGCTGAAAACGCAAGGCTTGGTCCAAAAGAATTACGATATCTGAAACAGATTTATTCTACAGGGAAGTTTAAGGATTATCTTCCTGAGATAGATATAAACAATATGGAATCTCTGTATAAACTCAGGGCTGCTTATTATTTCAAGATCTGTTCATATATTGAACTCAAAAGGGGAGGTATGCCCGTTGAATCTGTTTTCCATAGTGAAAATGCGGGGAATAATCTTTTTGGTGAGTGTGGACGCTCAATTCAGGCTTCTGAAAATCCTTCAACTCATAAAGCATGTAGTATAAGCAAAGAGGCTGATAAGAGGATATCAGATCTCAAAGGCATTTTTGAGGAGATGAAGAAGAAGAACTTCTTTGAGAGGCTTGGTATACCAGAGGACGCAGATGATTCGCATGTTAAAAAGGCATATATAAAACTCGCCAAACAATATCATCCAGATACTGTGGCGGGAAATTCCGTAACTGAAATAAAGAAATGCTATGAAGATATTTTTGCACTCATTAATGAGGCGTATCAGCGTCTCGAAAAAGGGGAGTCCAGAAAGGAATATCTCTCCTCAATCAGGCAGAGTAAGGATGGTAAATCCGAGGTGGATATTACTGCTATCCTTGAGGAGGAGGCTAAATTTATTAAGGCAAAAGGTCTTATAAAAAATAATAGAAATATTGAGACAGGTCTTGAGATTCTGGAAGAGATAATGAAAAGAAATCCGGATGATGAATATCGTATTTATCATCTTTGGGGAAAGTACCTGAAGGAGAAGCCCACAGATCCAGTTCAGATAAATAAGACAATTGCAGCACTTGAACAGATAGGTAAGAAGAAGGAGATCCCGGATCTCTTGCTGTTTTTGGGATATCTTTATAAGGCTATAAAGAATGAAGAAAAGATGATAGATGCATTTAAAAGGCTATTAAAACTTGAACCCAATAACACTATTGCGTCTATAGAGATAAAATTATACGAGAAGAAGAAGAGATGAAATATTTTTTAAGAAATTGTCTTGTATTTGTATCCATTATACTTAATGCCTGTGTTCTGACTCCACCTGTAAGTGGACCTTCTCATAGTTCTGCAATATATCTTCAGATAAGCGGTATTTCAAAAGGGTTGAGATCGGAAAACAGGGTAAATGGCATTGTGAGACAGGAGTCGGAGGTCAGTGTCTCTGCAGTTGGAGATATAATACCCCACAACAATATTAAAAGAGTTGCGGAGATGCATAAAGCAGAGGGAGATACAGCGAGCGATAATAATGCAGGTTATGATTATCTGTTTTCTCATGTTAATAAATATTTGAAGTCTGATATAGTCATTGCCAATTATGAAACACCTCTGGCACCAGAGACTGGTTCAAAGGGCGAACCTTTTGTATTTAATTCGGATATAACTCTTTTGCGCTCGGCAAAGAAAGCGAATATAAACATATTCAATATTGCGAACAACCATATTTATGATCAAAATTTGAAAGGATTTAATGAGAGCATCAATAAATTTGGTGAAGAAGATACAAACATA
>JBBISZ010000340.1:2458-3055 GCA_037441045.1 Deltaproteobacteria bacterium
AGCCTGACTATCGAAATAATAAACTTTATGTCAGAATATTGAATATTGATAAGGACCTGCAGGCAATAAAGGATGCCAGAGAAAAAAGCGATATAGTGATAGTCTATATACACTGGGGAGATGAATACAACAAAGAGCCCTCGGATGCTCAGAAGAAAGTTGCCGATGCTCTCTCTGAGGCAGGGGCTGATATTATAATAGGCAGTCATCCTCATATACTTCAGCCATTTGATCTCACTGTTACAAAAGATGGAAGGGTGGTGCCCGTGGCTTTTTCGCTTGGAAACTTTATCTCCAATCAGAGCAGAAATTATCATTATCCTGTTTCATCGGTAGATGAGGGTAGAACCCGAGATTCGGTTATTATGAATTTTAGTTTAAAGAAATTTATCTATGAGGGTGGTTCTTTTGTTGTTGTCTCAAATCTCTATTTTATTCCCCTATGGACTCACAATAACAATTTATTTTTTGAAAAAGGGCTTGAAAAGAGGCTTGAAATATACCCCTTTGCGATCGCAGATAGATTAAAAGAGCTTAAAGGATTGATAGAATCTACTGCTGATAAGAAAGAAAAAGCCAATCTAATACTTGAATATG
>JBBISZ010000341.1:0-3048 GCA_037441045.1 Deltaproteobacteria bacterium
AAGACTTCACAAGAAGATCGGTGCAACTACCATATATGTTACTCACGACCAGATCGAGGCAATGACGCTTGCTGATAAAATTGTTATTATGAATAACGGAGTTGTTCAACAGGTCGGCTCCCCAATGGAGGTCTACAATAGACCCAGAAATATTTTTGTGGCAGGGTTTATTGGCAGTCCCACTATGAATTTTGTAGATGCAAAAGTAACAACTGAGGGAGACAAACTATATATAAGAGGAGATGGTTGGGGGTTTGAGATACCTCCAAATATCAGGCCCGAAAATCCTGAGGTAGTCCTCGGGATAAGACCTGAAAATCTATTTCCAGTGGATCCTCATAGCGCAATCTTTAAGGGAAAAATTGAAATTAGAGAGGTTCTGGGATCAGAAGTATATCTATATGTAAATTGTGGTTCATTCTCTCTCTGTCTCAGACAGGAGGCAAATCAAAGATACGATATAGGAGATGAACTTCATCTCAATTTCAAACCCGAAGCACTCCGGCTATTTTTAAAGAATTCAGGGCTTAGAATACCAATGAAAGGAGAATAATCATAATGAAAAAGCTATTTTACTTATTCTCTGTTATTATCATGTTATTCGCTATATCATGTTCCAAAAAATCGACAGAACAAAAAGAGACTCCAAAAGAGATTCATAGTGTAGAAAAGACGAGACTTGTGCTCTGGCATTCCTATCGTGGTTCCGAAAAGGATGCACTGGATCAGATCATTAAATCATTCAATGAGACTCAGAAAGACATCATTGTAGAAGCACTCCCCATTCCCTATGATGCATTTGCAGACAAAATTACTGCCGCTATCCCTCGCGGACATGGTCCCGATGTGTTTATATTTGCCCACGACAGACTTGGAGACTGGGCAGAATCCAGAATAATAGAACCGCTCGACCTATTTGTTCAGGAGGACTCAGCGATAGCAGAAAAATTTTCAAATTCACATATCAAATCACTCTCATACAAAGGTTCTCTCTACGGAATCCCCCTTGCCTTCAAAAGCACCGCACTATTCTACAACAAGAAACTCGTAAAGAAGGTACCTGAGATAGTAAGTGAGATGATTGAATCGGCAAAGAATATTACCGATGTAAAAAATGAGATTTATGGACTCGTCTATGAGGCTGGAAACTTCTACTTCCATTCTGCCATATTTCACGCCTTTGGAGCCATGGTTTTCAATTCACAGAACAAACCCGACTTTGTATCCACAGAATCTATCAATTCCTTCAAATTCCTGAATACACTAATAAAGCAAAAGATAATGCCAGCATTTGTAATAAATGGTCCCTGGTTTCTTGGGGAGATTGAAAAAAATGTAGACTTCGGGGTGGCTCTACTTCCTGTTCTTGACAAAAAGGCTGCCCCTGAAATTAAAGAGGAAAAAAGGTTATCTCCTTTTCTTACTGTAGAGGCAATAATAATGTCAGCAAGATCAAATCACAAGAAAGAAGCATATAAACTCATTAAGTATATAACTGATGATAGTCAGGCGGAGATCAGGTTGCTTAAGGGTAATCAGACTGTTGCCAACCTGAAGTTGTACGAGAAAGAAGAGATCAAAAACAATCCAGTAATTATGGCTTTCTTCGAACAACAGAAATATTCAATACCAATGGAAAACACACCTGAGATGCGTATGATATGGACTCCAATACAGATGGCTATCTCAAAATTTATAAGAGGGGAGACAAAATACAAAGAGATCCTTGATAATGCCAACAGTGAAATAACCAATTATATAGAACGTAAGTAAGTTATGAAGTTCTACCTGGACTCTGCAAATCTAAATGAGATAGAAGAGGCAAAACAGCTAATTTATTTTGCTGGTGTAACCACAAACCCATTGCTAATAAATAGAGAAATGATTCAAAACAGATTCAGGCTTTACAATGAAATATTAAGGCTCATTCCGAAAAAAGAACTCTTTATTCAGGTATACTCAATCGAACCAGCAGAGGTCTACGCAGAGGCGCTTGACCTTGCACAACTCTCACATGAAAGAATTATCATAAAAATCCCTCTCAAAAATGAATTTCTTAGTGTTGCATCACGACTATCAAATAAATCTGTAAGGGTATGTCTGACCGCTATTTCCAGTGCAAGACAGATTCTGATTGCAGAATCTACCGGGGTTGAGTTTGCAGCAATTTATCTAAACCGACTTCTCAAATCAGGGATTGATGGATATAGAGAGATTACTATTGCACACAATGCTCTTAATATGACCAGATCCAATTTCAGGATACTGGTAGCATCTCTGCCAGATGAAAAACTTATAGACCCACTCCTTGAGCTCCACAGACTTGATTTTACTTTACCATTTACACCATTTTCAAAAATTGCTTTTTCTATAGAGACTTCAAAATGGGTAAGAGAATTTGATGAGATTACCAATAAAGCATCTAAATAAGGAGGAGATTATCTCTTCTCTAATAGCCATCGTTCTGCCGCTCAGTATAATTATGCTTTCTACCCTTTATATAATAAGCGAACAGGGCGAAAAGACCGACCAAAAATCGATAGAAGATAGGGTAAGGCTACTCGCCAATTATGCCTCCATCTTTGTTGAAAAGACAATATCGCAAAAGGAGCTTTCAACTCTGATAAAAGAATTCAAAGACTCTCTTGGTATAAAAAACATAGCAATCATTTCAGAAGATGTACAAGGAGAACTCGCATTCTTAAAGAAGAAGACATACATAATCTTTCCCGGCTCCGAATATGAGGGGTCAACCCTTTCATCCACGAGGCAAAAAGACAAATTGATCTTTGACATGATCTCCAGAATTGATATGAAGAGCGGTATCTCAATAACAGACAACGAAGAAGAGATTCACATCGTAAAAAGGGTTATAAAAGGGACTTCCCCCTTATATATATACATATCCGAGAGCCAGTGTTCTAATTCATCACTTCCAATTCAATTTAAAAATGCCATCATCGCAATACTAATATCCATATTTATATTAAGACTTGGATTCTAGTTTTTTTACAATTTTAGAAATGCGTACGGACACATTGCTTTATT
>JBBISZ010000342.1:0-1410 GCA_037441045.1 Deltaproteobacteria bacterium
CTTATTATCTCTCTCTGCCTCGATTGTGGCACAAATCTCGAAAGCATCTCAATTCTCAATGGTATGTCATTAAACCTTTTCCTGAAATTATAAAAATGCTGTTCTGCAAGAATAGTTGTAGGAACCAGTATCGCCACCTGACCTCCACTATTTGCAACCAGAAATGCAGCACGAATAATAATCTCAGTCTTTCCAAAACCCACATCCCCGCATACTATCCTCTCCATGGGATAATCATTTTTGAGATCCCTGATTACTTCATCTATGGATCTTGCCTGATCAGGTGTCTCTTCATATTCAAAACCAGATACCAGAGACTCATACAGGCTACCTCCGTCCTTAATAGGCTCCTTTTTTATCATCTTCCTTCGAGCCTGAATTCTCAATATTTCTGATGCAAACTTTAAGATTTCCTCTTTGATCTTCAATTTCTTTTTCTGCCACTGCTCTTTCCCGAGTGGAGAGAGGGCTGGAGTCCTCCCTGCCTGCGATTCATATTTACTTATCAGGTCTATATTTAGAGCCGGTAGATATAGCAATCTCCCATCCTTATATTCAATCATAATGAAATCCTGTATACCGCCCTCTCTTGAGACCTTTTTTAGCCCTTTGTAAATCCCTACACCAAAATCCCTATGCACAACATAGTCACCTATCTTAAACTCAGAAAACTTTGCTCTGATCTTCTTTATTCTTTCATAAACAGATTCTTCACTCTTAAAAACTCTACTATCTTTAATAAATCTGGATGCAGGAATAAATAGAATATCCATAAAATTTACAGTCTCTTTCAGATCTCCTCTACAAAGAAAAATATTTCCATCCTTATTCACATCTCCCGAAAAAGGTATAGAAAGGAGTGTAAGTAGTTCAGAAAGATCTCTCTCCTGACTATCTGAAGAACAGGAAAATACAACCTTTTTATACAACAAAAATAACTTATTAATCTCATCTCCAACCTCAGATATTGATATTGATCCCTCTTTCCTTACAAATAACCTGAATTTTGCAACAAGTGGTTCAATATCCGCAATATTGTATTCCCCGGACAATTCCTTAGCCGATTGAATATAACTGAGCAATTTTTCCTGATCTAACAATAGAGAGTCAATTGGTGGGACTATCTTATCAATGGCTTTCAATTCATCATAACTCTTTTCTATATTAAGATAATAGTTTTGAATATTCTCCTTTATAGTATCTCTTGAGTATATGACAACCTGTAAATTCCCGGTTCCCTTTATATATTCTCTCAGATAATCCTCTACTGATGAACAGGAATAATTATAATAGAATGGCAGGTAATAATCTTTAAGACTTACGCTAAATGAAAGATCAAACTCATCCAGATAATCTTTAAGTTCTTTTGTAGGTACACCATTATCACCTGCTGTAATTTTTATGTTTTCC
>JBBISZ010000342.1:1420-3046 GCA_037441045.1 Deltaproteobacteria bacterium
ATATTTTTATGAATATCATCCAGTACAAATTCACTGGTAGGAACAATCTCATACTCGTCTATATCCTTAAAACCCCTCTGGGTTTCAACATCATAATACCGCATTTTTTCAATCTTATTTCCAAAAAAGATAACTCTCACAGGCAACTTCTGATTGATTCCAAATATATCAAGCACCTCTCCCCTCAATGCAAATCCACCCTTAAAATCTACCTGACTCTCTCTTGTATACCCGAGTCTTATAAGTGTATCAACAAGGTGAGATAGTTCTACGGTCATTCCAGCCTTAAGTAACAGAATATTATTTTTCAGTATGTCAAGCGGGATTGTCTTTTGAACCAGAACCCTTACAGGGATTATCAATAAATCGTATACATTATTCTCAATCAATTTTGAGAGGGCTGATATCTTTTTTACTCTTAATTCATCTGATATAGAAAACCTCATGAATGGTTCACTCTCATCATCCGGGATTATCAAAGATTTTACAGGTGATTTTTGCATAAATTGGACAACATTCTCTATAAGATTCTGAAAGAGTTCTGCCTCCTGCTGACTCTGACATAAAACACATAATCTCTTCCCCTTTAGAATCATCTCAACAACAGACGAAAAGATATTTAGAATACCCGATAACATACCCCGGAATCAATACTATAAATTTTTAACAAGATAAAATATTTTATTGCTCAAATATCCTCTTTAATGCCAATGCGCTGCGGATTGCCTGTGTACCTCTGTGATTATTAAAAAGAGCAAAGACCTTTTTTACCCGCGATAGAATCATTTTGATATCCTGAGCAAACCCCTCTAATTCTTCCTTCGAATATTCATAATCATACCTCAAAGATACATCTATATCTTTTTTTAACCAGTTCTCTGTATTTTTCCCGTGAAACCTAAAATAGGCTAAGTCACCAGCGGCATCAACTACATACTGAACAGTTCTCTTATCATTCACCTGAGGAGCATCTGATATAATGTAAAAGAGTTTGTTTTCTCTCAAAAAATTGAGAGTATCTCCCTTTTTTGCATTTTCAAGCCATGTATTATTTCTAAACTCTACCCCCATATCAATATGACCTATCTGAGATTTGCAAAAGAGGATATAATCTTTATTTACCTTTGTATTTTCAAACCATGGCGGATATTGAAAAACTACCAATCCTAATTTTCTACTGCTATATAGTGGAGCAATAGAACCACAAAAGCGCATAAAGATATCCTTCAGGATTTCTCTATCCTTAATAAATATCCTTCTTTTTTCAACTTCCTGAAAAAATTTACGCATATCCTGAGGCAATGAATCTACATTTACCTGATGTGCAGTCATGGCTGAATATGCCTTTATATTAAAAAGGAATCGTTCTGGTGTTCTTTCCACCCACAAATGGGCATTTCTTTCAGAGGGGAGTGCATAAAAAGATGAATCTACTTCAACTGTATTAAAAAATCCTGAATAATATTTAAGTCTTGACTCAGAGGTATTAAGATTCTTGGGATAAAACTCTCCGCTACCAATTAAAGATTTATCCGTCCAGCTACATGTCCCGATATAAATCTGCTTTTCACGACTATTTATCATAAAATCCGTTTATCTCAGCCTGTCCATCTTCAAGAGATGTCT
>JBBISZ010000343.1:0-3036 GCA_037441045.1 Deltaproteobacteria bacterium
ATTATATTTTTCTCTCTTGCCGCCTTATCAGCAAATGAACCCATATGTTGCTGATTATAAACATCCCAGAGTCCATCCTTTATCATAAGGTCTTCTATTACATCATTTCCCATTCTGAGTCCAGATCTCGCCTTTGGAATGGCAAATGGGGCATTGCTCATAGATTCCATTCCGCCAGATACAACAATATTAGCATCTTCACACATAATAGCCTGTGCGGCAAGCATTACAGATTTTAGTCCGGAACCACAGACTTTGTTTATTGTCAGAGCACATACCTCATCGGGCAATCCTGCAAATCTTGTTGCCTGCCTGGCAGGAGCCTGCCCCTCTCCTCCCATCAACACATTCCCCATTATTACTTCATCTACCATATTCTTTTCTATATTAGCCCGCTTTACAGCCTCTTCTATTGCAATTGCTCCAAGTTTTGTGGCAGGTATAGAAGCGAGACTCGCCATAAAATTCCCCACAGGTGTTCTTACTGCACTCACTACAAATACATCCTTAAATTTTCCCATAAAACCTCCTGATCATCTTGATGACATAAATCTGTTATGAGCCAGAATTTTTATCCCGTTTTTGAAAACTACTTCTATCTTATAATCCTCCTTTACAACCTTTACAACACCTACACCAAATACGGGATGATTAATAAGGTCGTTTTCAAAGTACTTATCTTTGATATTATATTGTCTGGCAGTTTCTGGATCTCTCCCAAGCATAAGATCTTCCCACATTCTATAATTTTGCTGTAATATACTTTCAGTGCTTTCCGAAGTGTCGCTATCAGATCCCCCTTCCATCCTCTTTTTCATTGTGAGGATACGATGATAGTTAGATTCTGTCTTACATACCTCACATCTGACTCTTCTTATCTTCTGTCCAATAAATCCTGTAATTACATTATCTGTCTCTCTCTTACATCTGGGACAGTATAGAAGAAGTGTCTTTTTTTCCTGCTTTTTTGATTGAGCTACATTCTTGGTTTTTTCCTGGGACGAAATCTCTGATGAAGAGATACTCTTTAATGGCTTTTGCTTCTTCTGTTTTGTCAACTGCTTATTAACGTGTTTCTTTTTTTCGGTTTTTTTAACAACCTTTTTTCGACTCTTTACATTCTTTTTTGATTCTTTTTTTGCCATTTTATCCTCAGATTATAAATGGTGGAGCTGAGCGGGTTCGAACCGCCGGCCTCTTGAATGCCATTCAAGCGCTCTCCCAACTGAGCTACAGCCCCACAAATTCACTTCTTCTTCTTCTTCAAAATCATATTCGCTTTTTTTGCCTTTTCTTTATTTACACTCTTCTTTGGTTTCTTAACATTACTTTTTGATTTAGTAACTGATGCCTTTTTTCGAGAAGGTTGTTGAGTCTTCTCGCTATTTACGGAGGCAGTCTTCTCTTTTGAGTTTCGCGCATTATTTCTTTTATTCAAAGCCTCCTCTTCCAGGTGCGCAATTCTTTCAATAATCTCTTTTGCAGTCCTGAAGGTTGCCTGCATTATCGCCGGCGCAAATATCCTGCCCTGATCTATCATCTGAAATACCTGTTCTCCAAGCATCCTGAATACTTTCTCCTTTTCCATTACCAGTTGCTGCAAATCGGTAATAAGATGATAATGCTTGCTGGCAATCTTGAGCCCTGCCTCAACTCCGTTTTTAAGCACATCAGAAATAAACTCAACATTGTTTACTTTTTCTTTCTCCATTACCCCTCCTGAACTTCAGGCTCAATAACAGAATAATTAGCAAAAGTCAATACTTTCTTGACCTCAGTTTGTTAAGAAGCCAGTGATTACAATTATTCAAATTTCCCCACATATTCTCATATACGCCTATACGCCTATATGTATAATTTCATCAAAATTTTTGATAGATACTTCAGGATTAACTTATTTTGGTTGCAAATTTACTAAGATGTAGAATTTAGAAGATATGAATTATACCACTTTCTGTTAAGTTTCTTTTAATAATTCAATATATTAATCTGTCAATTAAGATTTTAAATCTGCCATTAAGTAACTGGCACCTTTATTCGCACCTTCCTAATAATATTATAATATATTTATGTTATAATCGATAGGGACATATTTAACACTAATCAAATTTATAAATTATTTGCTTCTAATTTATATGATTCAAAAAGTATAAGATATAAATAGCATTATTATTAAAAAAATGGGATTAAAAATAGAATTTCTTCCAACAAATCAATATGTTAAAGTGTCAACCCGAATTGGACACCCAATAAAAAGTAACTGGCACTTTTCTTTATTATTTTCAATTTTAATCTGCTATACTGTATTGTTAACAATTCTATAAAAGTAAATATAAATAAATTTTAAAGACATTGGGCGACTTAATATTGAAAGAAGGTAGTTGATAAAGCAAATTATGGGCTTATATTATAGGATAGATTCAAATTGAATCAAAAGACAACTCCCACAATAGGATAATATGAAAAACTAATTTTTTTATTTTTAACTTGCAATGAAGGTCTGTTTATGATAATCAAATCAGACTTGAATGTATGGCGACATACATTACAATATAAGGGATTACCTTATTATATAATACGAGGTGTATTTAATGAAGCCAACAAAGTTGGAATTGATAGGATTCAAATCTTTTTTTAATCATACAGTCATTCATTTCAAAGATGGCATAACAGGAATTGTAGGACCTAACGGATGTGGCAAAAGCAATATCGTTGATGCAATCAGATGGGTCCTTGGAGAACAGGCGCCCTCTAAAATCAGAGGCAAATCTATGGATTCTGTTATATTCAATGGTTCTGAAAAAGCATCACCCTCCGGAATGGCAGAGATCTCTTTCTATTTTGAGAATGACGAAAAGAATCTACCTCCCCAATACAACAGTTATGATGAAATATGCATTACAAGACGAATATTTAGAACAGGTGAAAGTGAATATCTAATCAATAAAATACCCTGCCGTCTTACCGATATAGTAGAACTATTTCTTGGGACAGGCTTTGGGACCAGGGCATATTCAATAATTGATCAGGGCACGA
>JBBISZ010000344.1:0-1701 GCA_037441045.1 Deltaproteobacteria bacterium
GGTTTGCGGTAAGAGAGGGTGGCAGGACTGTAGGTGCAGGTGTTATTACCGAAATTATAAAGTAAATGGAGATTTAAGATGGAAGGTCAGAAGATCAGAATCAAATTAAAGGGTTATGATTATCGTTTGCTTGATAGATCTGTTGCAGAAATTGTAAGGACTGCAAAGTCTACAGGAGCTGAGGTTGTAGGACCGCTTCCACTGCCGACGGAGATACATAAGTATACAGTACTCAGATCCTGTCATGCAGATAAAAAATCGAGAGAGCAGTTTGAGATCAGGGTGCATAAGAGACTGGTAGATATTATCAAACCTACAAATAATACGCTCGATGCATTGATGAAACTTGATCTCTCTGCTGGCGTGGATGTGGAAATTAAATAAGGAGCAAAACTATGATAAAGTTAAATGTTTATGACGCTCAGAAAAACAAGGTATCTGAGATTGAGGTAAGTGAGAAGGTTTTTGCTGCTCCATACAATGAGACAATAATTTACCAGGCATCAAGGGTAAAACAGATAAACCAGAGGCAGGGTACCGCCTGCACAAAGAATAAAGCTGAAGTAAGGGGTACTGGAAAGAAGCCGTGGAAGCAGAAACATACAGGAAGGGCGAGACATGGTAGTATGCGTTCTCCTCTCTGGAAAGGCGGTGCGGTGACTTTTGGTCCAAGACCGAGAGAATATAATTTTGGCCTCCCTGAAAAGGTAAATCGCAAGGCTATGTGTATAGCTCTATCTGATAGAGTACGAGAGGAATCTATTTTCGTAATTGACAAAATCAATTTTTCTGCTATTAAAACCAAACATTTTTGCGAGCTTCTCGAAAGATTCGGGATAGAAGGTGCCCTGGTGATTGACAATAAGAATAAGAATTTGATGTTATCTGTAAGAAATCATAGAAAGTCCAAGTATATTAATGCCGAAAATATTAATATTCTGGATCTTTTGAAGTATAATAAGCTTCTGATTTCAAAAGACGCTGTTAAAAAAATAGAAGAGGTATTGGCAAAATGAATACATTAAAGACTTTAACAGATTTTGATATCATTATCAGGCCCCTTATTACAGAGAAGAGTAATATCCATAAGGAACTCTTTAATAAGGTCTCATTTGTTGTAAGAAGAGATGCAAACAGGATTCAAATTAAGAAGGCTGTAGAGAACATCTTTAAGGTTAAAGTTGCAAGGGTAAATACTGTGATAGTAAGGGGCAAGGTAAGGAGATATGGAAGATATACAGGGAAGCGTGCCTCATATAAAAAGGCTATTGTTACTCTCGAGAAGGGATATAATATTGACCTTCTCTCTACAATTTAGTTGAGGTGTTTTATGGCAGTTAAGACTTTTAAACCAACTTCTCCTGCGCGTAGACATATGACGGTTGCCGATTTTTCTGAACTCAAAAAGGGCGGACCGGAAAAGAGTCTTGTAAGAAGGATCAAGAAGAATTCTGGCAGGAATAATCAGGGAAGAATTACTATCAGATTTCGTGGTGGTGGATCAAAGAAGATATACAGAATTATTGATTTCAAGAGAGACATCAGAGACATCCCTGCAAAAGTAGAGGCTATTGAATATGATCCAAACAGAACCTGCAGGATTGCGCTTCTGAATTATGCAAATGGAGTAAGAAGATATATACTTGCACCGGATGGACTTAAGAAGGGTGATACTGTTATTTCTTCACCAAATGCGGATAT
>JBBISZ010000344.1:1711-3028 GCA_037441045.1 Deltaproteobacteria bacterium
GCGTTGCCGCTGAGAAATATCCCGGTAGGTCAGATGATCCATAATGTAGAACTCAAAATTGGTAAAGGTGGTGCACTTGTAAGGGCTGCTGGTTCTGCTGCTCAGGTCCTTGGTAAAGAAGGAGATTATGTTATATTGAGAATGCCGTCAGGAGAGATGAGGAAGGTTTTGCAGGACTGCTATGCCACTATAGGTCAGGTAGGAAATCTTGAATACGAAAATATTATCATAGGTAAGGCAGGAAGGAAGAGACTAAAAGGTAAAAAGCCACATGTAAGGGGTGTTGTGATGAATCCTGTTGATCATCCTCACGGTGGTGGTGAGGGTAAGGCAGGTCAGGGTAATCCTCATCCAGTCTCTCCATGGGGCTGGAAGACAAAGGGTAAAAAGACCCGTCATAATAAGAGAACAGAAAAGTATATCATCAAGCACAGACACTAATAAGGAGGTAGTAAGTGGCAAGGTCAATAAAGAAAGGACCGTATGTAGAAGAAAGCCTGTTAAAGAAGGTTCTGGATATTAACAAATCAGGGCAAAAGAAGGTTATTAAGACTTGGTCCAGAAGATCCACGATCATTCCAGAGATGGTTGGGTTGACTTTTGCGGTTCATAATGGAAAGAATTTTATTCCTGTCTATGTGGTTGAAAATATGGTCGGTCACAAACTCGGCGAGTTTGCTCCAACAAGGACATTCAGAGCACACTCTGCGGAGCGCAAGGAAGAAAAGGCAGGGGATAAGGATGAAAAGAAGTAATTAGATTTTGGAGGCATAGATGTTAGCCAGAGCAAAGTTGAGATTTTTAAGGATGTCACCCAGGAAGGTGAAGATAGTTACAGACCTTATTAAAGGCAAGAAAGCAACTGAGGCAGTTAATATTTTGAAATATACACCAAATGTTGCTGCAAAGCCTGTTTTGAAACTATTGAATTCAGCTATTGCAAACGCAACCAATAACACCAAGGAAAAGATCAATGCGGATGATCTTATTGTAAAAGAGGTTATTGTGGGTAATGGCCCCATTATGAAGAGGATTATGCCTCGTTCCAGGGGAATGGCATATAGAATAAACAAGAGAATGAGTCATATAACAATATTAATCGACAACGCTTAAAGGAGGCGACTTTGGGTCAGAAAGTAAATCCAATAGGTTTTAGGCTGGGTGTTACCAGAACATGGGAATCAAGATGGTTTTCTTCAAAAAACTATGTAAAGTGGTTCCATGAAGATTTAAATTTTCGTAGACATTTAAAAGAGAAGCTCTTCTCTGCCGGTGTTTCAAAGATAATTATTGAGAGATCGGTCAACAAAGTAAGAA
>JBBISZ010000345.1:0-3010 GCA_037441045.1 Deltaproteobacteria bacterium
TTCTACACTTGTTGTCTTTACCACTCTATACTTCCTGAGCGCATCAGTTATTAAAAAGAATGTTGAGAGTCTCTCCTCTCAATCAGAATACTCCTGGCAGAGGATATTTATCTACAAAAGAACTCTTGAGATGCTTGCCGACAATGCAGGTAGCGGGATAGGATCTGGAAATTTTAACTATTATACCTATATGTATTTTGACAATTTCTACAGGGATTTTCAGGTGAGATGCCATTCTCACAATCTATTTTTACAGTATCTCACAGAAATGGGAGTGATAGGTTTTTTGCTTATATTTATTCTGATTTTTCGATTTCTTCAGAATAGTATCAGAATAAGAAACAAAATAACAATAAGGCGGGAATTTTCATTTTATCTATGGGGTAATATTATATTTTTAATAATAGCAATCTCCAGTCTTTTGCAGTGCACAATTTATGATGGACATATAGCCTTCTTCTTCTTCTTCTCAATGGCTCTGGTGATGAATCTTTATAAAAAATATTTTACACCAGTTGAATAACCGTTTTAATCAGCATTTGATATAAAAGAGTGAAAATATTGAATACTCTATTATATTGATTATATTGATACGCTTAACAGAGTCTCTCTGAATTTGGTAAGTTTTTTCATCACATCCTTATCTACGATAGGTCCATGTCCGGAGCAGATAATATTTATTGGTGGTGGGTCTTTTAAGAACTCATAAAGGTGCTTATGACAGAGTTTAACATCTACTGAATACTGTTTTACAGCTGCAAAAAGTCTCTCTTTTCTCCCTATGGCGGGAATACCTGTAAAGAGGACATCGCCTGAGAAGAGTATCTGGGTGGGCTTATGGTAGATGAATGCTGATCCCTCGGTATGACCCGGCATATCATATATAACAAAATCAGAATTCTTAAACTCATCAAAACTTCTTGCAACCGAACATATAGCAGGTCTTTTATTTTCAAATATAATCAGGATATCATCATAAAATTCGCCAATTCCGTAAGGTATTTTCTCTGGCTTCTTTGTTCCATTTAGATATAGCAGGTCGTTTTTATGGCAGAAGACAGGCGCATTATGTTTTTTGGAGATATATTCTGCATTGGCAGCATGGTCCGAATGTCTATGGGTGAGAAGAATCGCCTTTATATCTCCTTTGTTTTTTACTCCAAAATATCTGAGACTTATGAGTATTGCAGGTAATTCAGCTGTATGCCCGCTATCAATGAGATATCTATCACCATTATTATCTGTAAACAACCAGACATTCGAGATTACAGTTCTAAGCCTTTTGACTGAAAAATTATTTCTTACCATCTGGATTTGTCCTTTACAATATCACAGTCTACAAATCTTGCACCGCTCTTTGACTTAAATGGAGAGAAGCAGTATTCAAATACAAAGAACATATTCTCCATTGACATCTGAGTGGTCTCCGATTCTGGTTCATAAGGATACTGTCCATCAGGTATGGATGGATCCCAGAGATCCCAGTACTCCCATTTTATAAGATCATCTATGGCTTTACTATATTGGTCATGAATCAGTCTTGCCTCACTATTTTTTAGAGGAACTCCCTGAGAAGCAGCCTTAAAAAGATATGCAGCCATATCAGATTTGAAACTCTTAATATCCCTAAAATCAGTATCAGCCAGAGATAGATATGTATCTATCCTCTCAATAATTCCCTCTGTAAGATATTTTGCATATCTGTCCTGTCTCTTTATTATTGAAAACAACGCTGAATCCAGATGGAAATTACTTACAATCTCCAGATTATAGTAGTGTTGTTTGACAGCTGCATCTTCATATGTATTTATCCCACCTTTTTTGCAATTGAGATTTTTGGGATCACCATAGGCAATAAGGGTGGTGGTCAATTTGGCATTACATTCGGCATAAGGGTCCATAAATTCATAAGTTACAAAGCTCGCAAGGTCTTCTGTCGGAATATAAATCTTTCCATCTTTATCCTTGGTTCTTATATAGTATCCTGAATCAACAATATCTTTTGTAAAGCCCCTCATATAATAATGAGCCTCAGATGCAACTTTTTTTAGATCCTCATCTTTTGCAAGTTCCTCAAGATAAATAATATATGCTGTTGCCCTGTAAATATGTGGCACATCATCTTTTGAACGCATATTTGTTACCCATATATCACCCCAGTATGGATTGTTTTTGTATTCAAATCTCTGGGCGTTCCAGCCTTCATAAGGATAGTACCAATCCTTGTAGTCCACCTCCTTCTTCTTATTCCCCTCAATTGTATAGCTGTGGTTGAATGTAATTATATTTCTTGCCATAATAAATTGATAAGGATCATTCTCATCGTATACCATACCTTTCATCCATCCCATAACTCCCTTCATATACTGCTCGGCAATATACTTCATCTCCTCATCGCCAGTTAGCAAATAGCCTGATATCATCTGACCGAGGACCTTCGTTGTTGGAATAGCAGGATTGTGCGCACCTCCTCTTGATCCATGATGCCATACGACAGTATCTCCTTTTTTTATTGGATCTACATCGTGCCACCAGATCATATAGTCAGGGTATCCGGTAGATATATGAACACCATGACTTATTCTATTGACCCATTTACCAAATTCGATGGTCTTATAAAATCCCATCAACTTCTTTGTAAAATCTCTTATCTCCTGCTCTGAAAGTGGATCACCTTCATTCTCCCTTGTAATCTCAAACGGAAGACTCATAGGCAACCCTGCATCATTATTTGTCTCAACATCGTTTAATGAGACATCCTCAGTCAATGCGTCATTAATAACTCCCGAATCATTTACATTTAAAGAATCACTTCTTTCGCTACAGGAGAATAACAAAAGCACAAATTCAATAAAGATAACAGGTAAAAGATTAAGTTTCATATATCACCTCTTAAATATCAGATCATGGATAAAAACTACCAGCAAATTAAAGCAAATTCCAGAAAAAATATTCTCCCAACTTAACAAATGAGGCAAATTCACATCTGTCCAAAATAAATTTTAGAAAG
>JBBISZ010000346.1:0-3010 GCA_037441045.1 Deltaproteobacteria bacterium
CCACCTTTAAGTCTGCGACTTTCTTATTGTATCTCCTGCAGGGAAAAATAGACCCATCAGGCATAAGAGCCATAGAACCTTTACCAAGGTTACAGAGTGCACCGCGCAGGAATGTTTTTCTCTTACTAAATAATAGCCAGAAAGCCTTATATTGTACAAGTTCCTCTGCCTTTAGATCAATTTGAGATGCAGAAAGAATACTTTCAATAGCACTCTTCCACTCATAACTCTTGAGAAAATCTGACTTAATATTTTTACCATTCCCGAGTGGAACGAATCTTTCAAATATTATACCCGATAACTGTTGCCTTTTTGAGAAGTCAATCAAATCGGGTATGTCCCTATAATTGTAAGATGCGAGTGTTATCATTATCAAAATCTCTTTTCCGATCATCCTGAATTTTGTTAGATTCTCACTTACATTATTTAGACTGCCTTCCCCTCTTATTTTATCATTTGTAGATTCAAAAGGAGATTCAATGGAGATTTTTAGATATTTTACTTTTTTAAGAGATTTTATCCCCGAGATAAGAGTGTCATTAATAAATGTCACGTTGGTAATAATATTTATTTCACAACATGATTCAAACTCATTTATATATTCAAGCAGTTCAATGATGTGAGGATATAAAAGCGGTTCGCCTCCTGTGATATTTACCGATATCTTCTTTATCTTTTTATAGCCGAATATCTTATCCGCGAATCCTTTAAGTGTCTCAAGACTCTGCTCTCTCTCCTTTGAAAAAATATCCTGATAACAGTGAAGGCATCTCAGGTTACATCTATCCGTTATATGCCACTGAAAACCGAAACTTTTCATAATAAAATAATCTTATTCTCCCTATTTAATTATTAAGATTTACTTTGAGAGAAACTCCCGAAAAGATATCATGAAAATGGAATCTCTCTTTATACTGAGTAAAATCTACCAGATTCAGGCTAAACCCTCCGAAGAGTCCCAGAAGTATGGAATTGGTACTGTTTAGTCCCACTGCAAGTTCTGCACCGCCACCTGTATAAATAAACTGTTTATTTTTTACAGTATTCATTCTGTCAAAAATAAAATCCGCTGTGTATTCCGTTACTCCTGTCCATCCAGATGCGCCAAGAAATAGATTCTTTTCAACAGGGAAATAGTATGAATATAAGATTCCTCCCGAGATAGAGTAGAGCTCTCTGTCTTTTAATACATAAAATTGGTTTCTGAAGTTCAACCCAAGATAAAAGTTTTCAATCATATTAATTTGCAAAAATGCCCCCCAGAAACGAAAATCATCAATATCCTCACAATTTTCTCCCGTACATAGCCCTGTGCCGCCATTCAGTCCAATAAAGACAGGGTCTTTACTTTTCTTCTCTATCTCTTTTGAATGCAGAGAATTGACTGCTATCATAAAGATTGTTATGAATGCCATGACCCTCATAGCCTGATAATAGTATATTACAACCTGCGGTTATTCCATAAAAATTTTAATAACTTTTACACTTTACATAATTTTTCTTCTCTGATTAAAAGATAATCATCCTCTGGAAAGGAGAATAATTATGAGAAGACTTGTGTCAGAAAATATTGAGTCATTAAAACCTTATACGCCCGGCAAACCTATTGAAGAGACGGAGCGCGAACTCGGCATAACAAATATTATCAAACTTGCCAGCAATGAAAACTCTCTGGGTCCAAGCAAAAAGGCAATAAAGGCGGTAAAAAAGGCGTTGACAAAAGTTCACATATATCCCGATGCAAACGGTTACTATCTCAAAGAGAAAATTGCAAAGATCCACAATGTGTCTACTGATCAGATTGTGCTGGGAAACGGCTCAAATGATATTATAGATCTGATGGTAAGGGTCTTCTGTGTACCGGGTGAGGAGGTAATCACATCAAAGATGAGTTTTATTATGTACTATATCTCATCACAGGCTCAAAACTGTATACTCAAACTTACCGAGATGAAAAACTATACATTTGACCTGCAGGCAATCAAAGATTCAATTACTGAGAAGACAAAGATGATATTTATTGCAAATCCCAATAACCCCACAGGGACATACATTACAAAGAAAGAGCTTAAAAATTTCTTAAAATCCATTCCGGAAGATATAGTTGTTGGTCTGGATGAGGCTTATTATGAATATGTGGTTGCAAAGGATTATCCTTTTGACAACATTGAATATATCAAAGATAGACCCAATACAGTTGTAATGAGAACATTTTCAAAAATATACGGACTTGCTGGATTAAGAATTGGTTATGGAATTACGGATAAGAGGCTTGCGGACTATATGAACAGGGTAAGGCAGCCCTTTAATACCTCTCTTGTTGCGCAGGAGGCAGCGATAGCCGCACTTGATGATAAGGCACATGTAAGAAAGTCCAGAAAGATGGTGAGAGAAGGAATGGAATTCTTGATCCCCGAACTTGAAAAACTCGGACTTACTGTAATTCCTTCTCAGGCAAACTTCTTACTTATTGACCTTCACAGAGATGCGACAGAACTCTATGAAAAAATCCTGAGAGAAGGAGTTATAGTAAGACCGATGAAGGGATTTAATATGCCTAGTGGCATCCGTGTCACAATAGGCACAATGGAGGAAAACCAGCGCTTCTTAGAGGCACTGAAAAAGAGTATATAATGATTTCTAATTAACCAGAAATAATTGCACAAGTATCATCAGTAGCATTACAATTCGAAGATTGAGCAACATTTATGAACTTTACTTTCTGATTGATTTTAGGTTTTATCCAATGCTTTCTAAAAGGTTTTTTCTTTTTTTTCATAATATCTCCTACGGACTACTTTAAAATATATAATTTGTAATTCTGTCTGTCAACTGTTAATAAATCATTAAATCTATCATTATCATATTTTCCTGCTCCCGATACTCTTAGACCAAAATTACCTGCGCCCTGAATGGCTGTAAGTGGTTGATCTAATAGACCTGTAGAAGAACCCGGATAAATTAGAATAGTCTGACTATTTGTTGCGAATGCAATATCATTGTAACCATC
>JBBISZ010000347.1:0-3009 GCA_037441045.1 Deltaproteobacteria bacterium
CGCCTTCGGGTTCTGGGGTCGAGAGGTGGTGTTGGCGGCGGTCGCGTAGCTGCACTCGGAGGTATCGGTATTGGTGGTGGAAAGAGCAGAAGGGGACATGGCGATTTTAACCTGGGTGCTGGCGGAAAGTCTGAAGAGGCTGTTTCTACTGGAAAGCTGGTTATGGTGGGCGGACTGGATAAAGATGTTGTTGCAAGGGTTATCAAGAGATATTGGGCACAGATTAAATATTGTTATGAAAAGGAGTTGAGTAAGAATCCAAATCTTTATGGAAAAATTGCAGTAAAGTTTACAATATCCGGCAATGGTTCTGTCTCAGATGCAGAGGTAGAGCAGACTGAGATGAATAATGCTGCGGTGGAAGATTGTATAATAAGAAATATTAAGAGATGGATGTTCCCTGCTCCCAAGGGAGGAGGTATAGTTGTTGTAAGGTATCCGTTTATTTTCAAGAGCGCAGGTCAATAAGTATTTTACTACAATATGAGGTAAGGTATGATTAAGAGATTTATTATTGTATTTGGTCTGGTATTTATTTTAAGTTCTATTGTAAATGCCGCTGAGCCATACAAAGGACTCTCGAGTGAGATAAATCCTGGAATATTTTTTACCATCGGTGGTAACAAGAGCAACTCCAACTCAGAACCTTATTATAACTTTGTTCTGGGATATTCGTTAAATAAATCTAATATGATAGGACTTTCTCTTGCAGCCTCAATGGTATCAAATAATGCACCCAAGAAGAAGACGGGGGATATAAATATTGATGATAAAAATTATGATAATTTTACTCTGGCTTTTACAAATTTGGCATATCAATATAAGATTTTTACCAGTGGTCCAGAGATGTTTGTTCCTATAAAAGTTTTTGCAGGAGGTGCATTTGTTTCACCAAGTCCAAATGACAGTGGTTCTTTTTTACCAGATTTTGGAATTGCAACAGGATTTGGCTTTGATTCATACAGAAAAGGATTACAACTGGGTGTTGAATTTGCTTTCTCATATATATTAAAGATAAATGCAAAAGCGGCTATGATTTATCCTTCAGTAAAGTATGTTTTCTAATGTTCTGAGTCTGCTCTTATTTATCGATTATATAGCCTAAAATATAGATGTAATATCTTATAATTTAGTATTTTCCAGCGAAATATTTTTTATAATTTTTATGGTTTTTCCTCATTTAATACTCTACCGCTATGGACAATTTTGTTCATATAATTATGGTTATTATTTGGTATTTATATTCCTGGTATTTTTCAAGAAATTTTGATGAAAGTTAATTTTCTGTATAGTAGAAACTAAATTTTTCTTTTAAGACTTGATATCAAATTTTTTTTGAGTCTATTTGCTCTAAAATCACCGTAATAATGATCGTATGCAAGAAGCAAAGCACCTATTACTGGTTCAGTATTTAATATTACAAAGTTTGTGTGTGGGAATTTCTTTTTTATGTTCATTTTTATTGTGTCTACCATAATATTTTTTCTCTGTTTGATAAAGACTGATCCTCCAAATGCGACTGTTATTCTTCCATCTTTGCTAAAAAGCCTTTTCAGAGCGGTTAGTGCGGTGCGGGAGAGAGCTCTGGCGCAGTTTAGAAGTATGTCTGTTGCAATTTTGT
Source organism: Deltaproteobacteria bacterium (assembly GCA_037441045.1). Lineage (GTDB taxonomy): Bacteria > Myxococcota > SpSt-1050 > SpSt-1050 > SpSt-1050 > SpSt-1050. Next base: position 1,622 of record JBBISZ010000347.1, read on the forward strand.
CTTTTAACTTTGCTGCTTTGAATACATAAGGGGTTATTGTATTGAGTTTGTGATAATCCATAGAATCAAAATATGTAAGTTCTATAAGATCTTCAATGTCATCTATATGAAAATGTTTTTTGATCATATCATAAAGGATTGTGTATTTTCCTCTTCCATCATTATATTTGAATGCTGCGTGAAATGCCGCCAGTGCAATATCTGATCCTGCTCCGAAATCTCCTGTGAGAGGACCCAATCCACCTATTCTGACCATTTTTCCTTCTTTGTTGAATCCTATACAGTTTGTCCCTGTACCTGAGATAATCGCAAGTCCTGTACAATCCCTTGTCCCAGCCCTCAATGCTATGGTTGTGTCATTTACAAGAACCTTCGGTGTGTCTGGCATAATATCACTGAGGATAGAAAGGATTATATCGTAATCTTTGTCTCTGTCAGCACCAGAGATACCAAATCCACCATAGGTTAATTCTCTCATTTGGATGTTTGCCTGTCTTAAGGCAGTTTTTATCCCCTTTTGCAACTCTATAGTTGCACTCTCTATTCCGAATGACTGAAAATTTGAAGGACCTGTCTTTACAAGTGATAGAACTCTTCCTGTCTCATCAGCAATGGATGTTATTGTCTTTGTTCCGCCTCCATCTATTCCAATAAAATATTTTTTCATAAATTTATCCTTTCAGGTTTTTAATAGCCTCATATTTGTTGGATGCCTTGAAAATATAATTTCCAGAAACCAATATTCTTGCGCCGCTTTTTACAAGAATATGAGCATTTTTATCTGATACTCCGCCATCCACCTCAATTATTGTATCTGTTTTCTTGAGCATTGAATATGCCTTCTTGATTTTGGGGATGGAACTTTCAATAAAGTTCTGTCCGCCAAAACCGGGATTTACTGTCATTATAAGGAGAAGATCCGTTTCTGGAATAATTTCTTCTACGGAACAAATGGGAGTATGAGGATTTATTGAGACGCCTGTTAGAATATTTTTGAATTTTCTACCTGTAATATTGAGTGGTAGCTTTATAGATATCTCTCGTATTTTCTGTATTGTTCTATGAAGATGCCTTGAGGCTTCCAGATGAACAGTAATAATATCTGCCCCCGCAAGTGCAAATTCTTCAATATATCTATCGGGCTCTTCTATCATAAGATGAACATCAAATGGAAGACTGGTTATATTTCGCAATGATTTAATAACCTGGGGTCCAATAGTTATATTGGGGACAAATCTACCATCCATAACATCGATGTGTATCAGGTCTCCACCCGCTTTTTCTATCAATTTTATCTCTTCACCGAGTCTTGAAAAATCTGCTAAAAGGATTGAAGTGGCAATATATACATTTTGCCTGTTTAACATATTATTTCCTTTGTAAGAGTG
>JBBISZ010000348.1:0-3001 GCA_037441045.1 Deltaproteobacteria bacterium
TTTTGGAGTTTCTCTGATCATTTCAAATTCTTATTCAAAAAAGGATAATAAAAGTATAATGTATAGTTGTCTTTATTTCAATTATTTTGATGAAACAGACTATTTTCAAAGAGATTATTTTTGAGGAATTCCGCAATTTTGTAAAATATTTGTTAAAAAGGAAAATATGTTTAGAGGAACCTTATTCTTAATCTGTATGATCCAATATCAATATAATCATCCTTCTTGAGTATTCTCTCTTTTATTTTTTGACCGTTTACGGATACAGTTGGAAAACTTTTGAGTGCAACAACTTTTATGGTTTCTCCGTCAAATTCTATTTTTGCATGCTTGGATCCAATTAATAAGCCATTTATTCTTATTTTGCAATCCTGATCCTTGCCTATATACATCTCCTTTTCGGTGATGTTGACCCTCTCTTTTCTGTCTTGAAGTTCAATATATGCAATAGGATTGAGTTGTTCTTCCTTTTTCTTCTCCTCTCTGGTCTGTTTTAATTTGATAATAGCGGTCTTATCAAATTTTATAGTTTCATCCAGCTTTTTATTCGATTGAGTCTCTTTTTCTTCTTCGCATAAGATTTTCTTCCAGTCAATTGAATGCTGTGGTTGGCTATTTTTTGAAGGCTGATTATTTTCAATAAATATTATTCTACACTTTCCAATTACAAGTTCTGACCCGGTAACAAGCTGGCAAAGAGATATCTTTGAGTAACCTGAGTATGTGCCGTTTGTTGAACATAGATCCTCATAGAACCATTTACCATTCTTCTTGAAAATTCTTCCGTGCTTTCTTGATACTGCCAGGTTGGGTATAAACACATCTACCTCTGGTGCCCTACCCACCAGGATATTCTCTTTCTCAATGTCGTGTTTACCTATCTCTCTGTCGCCAAGTAATATTTTAATGCTACTCATTACTAAGTATATTTACCTAAGATTTTTACCTTAGTCAAGTAATTTTATAAGATTATTTAGTTCAAGTATACACGGGTTACCAAATAATATAATTATTTGGATGAGAATGTTATGGAAGATTAGTTTTCAAATTTGATTTATATGAGTAATTAATTTTCGTTAAGATAAAACTATGTGAAAAACAACATTTATATGAAAAGTAAAGCGCAAAATTAATGTCTGATAGGTATTCCTGCAGTATAATTTAAATTGACAATAGTAAAAATTATGCATAGAAATACCAGACCAACTCTTAAAGGAGGTATGTAATGGCTATTAGAATCGGAATTAATGGTTTTGGACGTATTGGTAGATGTGTTGCAAGAATTCTTATGGGGCATAGTGGGGTAGATCTTGTGGCTGTAAATGATATTACTGATGCTAAGACACTGGCTCATCTCCTGAAATATGATTCTGTTCATGGTGTGTTGAATGAAGATGTAAAGGATGAAGGGGATGATATAAGAGTTGGAAACAAGACTATAAAAGTTCTTTCTGTTAAAAATCCTGATGAGTTGCCATGGAAGGACTTGAATGTTGATATAGTTATTGAATCAACAGGGAAGTTTCTTTCAAGAGAGGATGCCTCAAAGCATTTGAAGGCCGGGGCAAAAAAAGTAATACTCTCAGCACCTGCAAAGGATAAGGATATTCCAACATTTGTATACGGTGTAAACCATAATAAGTATGAAAAGAGTATGGATATCTTTTCGAATGCCAGTTGCACAACAAACTGTCTTGCCCCTGTGGCTAAGGTTATCAATGATAACTTTAAGATCGTAAAAGGTTATATGACAACCATTCATGCTTATACAAATGATCAGAGGATTCTGGATCTACCACACAAAGATCTCAGAAGGGCAAGGGCTGCTGCGATGTCTATGATTCCAACCACGACTGGTGCTGCAAAGGCTGTCGGTCTGGTATTGCCTGAACTCAAAGGTAAACTGGATGGTATTGCGATCAGGGTTCCAACTCCCAATGTATCTCTGGTGGATCTTTCGGTAATTGTAGAAAAAAGCACAAGTAAAGAAGAGGTCAATGGGGCTCTAAAAAAGGCATCCGAATCCGAGCTCAAAGGTGTGTTGCACTATTGCGAACTTCCCCTCGTATCTATAGATTTCAATCACTTCCCGCTACCCTCAATTGTGGATGCGCTGAGTACAGCAGTTATGGATGGGAACCTGGTAAAAGTATTCAGCTGGTATGATAATGAATGGGGATATTCAAACCAGCTTGTGAAGATGATGGAATATGTAGGTGGGAAACTTTAATTTTAACTTCTGAATATAGGGGAGATGGTAATGAATATAAAATCCATACAGTCTCTGAATCTGAGTCATAAAAGGGTATTTATTAGAGTAGATTTCAATGTCCCGATAAAGGAAGGTGTTGTTAAAAACGATAAGAGAATAAGATCTGCTCTAAAGACCATTGAGTATGTGCTGGAGCAGAATGCAAAGGTTATTCTGGCAAGTCATCTCGGAAGACCAAAAGGGGGACCTGATAATAAGTATTCCATGCTTCCTGTTGGTGAGAGGTTGAAAGAGCTCTTAAAGAGAGACATCAAGGTAGCCGATGATTGCATTGGCGATGGAGTCAAAAAGCTCGTACAGGATATGAAAGATGGTGAAATTCTCCTTCTTGAGAATCTGAGATTTCATAAAGAGGAAGAGGAGAACGAAGAGAACTTTGCAAAGGAACTTGCATCTCTGTGTGATGTCTATATCAATGATGCATTTGGTACAGCACATAGAGCCCATGCCTCAACAGAGGGAATGGCGCATTTTGTAAAGGAGAAGGCGGCAGGTTTTTTGATGATAAAAGAGGTTGAGAATCTCAGCAAAGTCCTTCTCAACCCCGAAAAGCCATTTGTAACAATCCTTGGTGGTGCAAAGGTATCAGATAAGATCAATGTAATTACCAATCTGATGAAACGGGTTGATACATTTATTATTGGTGGTGCAATGGCATATACCTTCCTCAAGTCTCAGGGAATATCTATGGGTAAATCTCTTGTAGAGAATGATCGCCTTGATACTGCA
>JBBISZ010000349.1:0-2994 GCA_037441045.1 Deltaproteobacteria bacterium
CTATTTACCTGCACAGATGATGGGTATACCTATATTTACCTAAATGGAAATGATAATAATTGGCAGTGTAACAGTGAAGGTGGATCTAACGGTCAAACGGGAGAACATATATATGCCATAGGATTTGATAATCAGGGGAAGAGATATGTATATAATGCCGATGCCGATAGATTGAGGATCTATTCTGATGTATATAATTGTAGTCATACCAGAAGTGATGATTTTTATTCTGGGGTGACTGATAATATCTTTTCAATTACTCCGGGTTCAACAGATGAAATGTGGATAGCATCATGGGAGGATAATAAGAAGGTAAGGGTTATTACAAATACCTCATCAATAAATGGTTCAACTCCACCAGTTTATAAAGAATTTAATGCTACTTCACGGCTCGGGAAATATGGTTCTGTTTATAGTAATCGGACATTTGATATTGAGAGGGATGGGACAAAAGATCAGCATGAACTCTGGTTTGCCCAGGTAGGGGCTATCTGCAGATATGTAAGACAGGCTTATTCAGGTATAAATGCCTACTTTATGTGTTTTGGAGTGGAGACCACTACTTATAATGCAGTTGATTTTTATAACAATGGAATTGGAGATCGTACATACTATTTTGCAACCAGTACAGGACTTTACAGGATTAAGGATTATTAAAAAAGAAGTATTTTTGATTTTTTGTGTTTGGTAATTACTTTAGTTCGAGAGGCAATCAGCTTAGAAAGTTTACCTGAATATGATTTTTTGCTTATTGCTGAATTTATAAATTCAGGTATCTTAAATAGTGTATGTCTTATTATTTAAAGTGTTTTTTATGAATCATTTACTTGAATACTCAGAGTACTAATTAAAATAATTTTTTATCCGCTTTTATTGGAGATTGATCAAATAGCATGAATTATAAAATGTATGAACTAAAAAGATTTATTGAGGGAATATGAAAAAGGCTGAATACATATCCAGTTTTTCTTTAATGAATGAGGGTGTTATAGAATGCACCCTTTGCCCGCGTAGATGTAGAATCAATGATAGGAGAGTAGGGGTTTGTGGTGTAAGGGGTGTGAAAAATGGTAATCTTATAGCATTAAATTATGGGAGACTCATAGCCATACACAATGACCCTATTGAGAAGAAGCCGCTATTCCATTTTCTCCCCGGTTCAAAGTCACTCAGTATTGCCACTATCGGATGCAATCTTTTCTGTCAGAACTGTCAGAACTATTCTATTTCGCAGCAGAGATTAAGTGGCATAGATGAGGCAATTTTTGGAGATTATTATTCTCCCGAGGAGATAATTGAGATTGCCAGAAAAAATAATTCTAAGAGTATTTCATATACTTATACTGAACCTACCATTTTTGCTGAATATGCCTTTGATATAATAAAAAATTCAAAAGATCTCAAGCATGTATTTGTTACCAACGGATATATGAGTGATGAGTTGATAGATAAGCTTCTAAAAAATCTAAATGCTGCAAATATTGACCTTAAGTCATTTTCTGATGAGTTCTATAAAAAAGTTTGTAAAGCGAGGCTAAATCCAGTTTTGAATACAATAAAAAGATTTTTTGAAGCGGGTATACATATTGAAATTACAACACTCTTAATCCCGAATCTCAATGATTCCGAAGATGAATTAAAAAAAGTTGCAGAATTTCTATCTTCAATAAGCCCCGATATACCATGGCACATAAGCAGATATCACCCTGATTATAAACTCAATCTTCCTTCAACACCTTTAGAAAAGATAGAGAGAGCAAGAGAGATTGGAATTGGGGCAGGTTTGAGATATGTCTATTCTGGTAATGTCTGGGGAGATGAGGGTGAGAATACTTTCTGTTATAATTGCAAAAGGATGATTGTTGAGAGAGAAGGTTTTACTGTAAGAAGATATGAAATTGTAAATGGCAAATGCAGGTACTGTAATACCTCTATTTATGGTCTCTTTGAATAGAATATTTTGATTTGAATATCATTTAAGATTATTGGTCATGGCGCGATTGTTAATATGAGAAGATAGTAGATTATATTTATTAAACTAAAATCCCCATACAATTTTATTGAAAATTCAGAATAGTAAAAGATGTCAGATACTAAATTTTTTACTTTTTAAGTTCGTTTATTTTTTAATGAATAGTTTAAGTTTTTTTGAATATGTTTTTAAGATAAAAAGTACCTAAAGGAGTAAAAGAAATTTTTTTATAGAATAAAAAATTACCTTCTTTCCTCAAAATTAAATCTATTTGAAATATATACCACCTTCTATATGCCTCCTTCTTTTTTTGTTTTCTTCTTCTCATCTTTCATGAGATCCTGTTTATATCATATTTAATCAACACTTAAATGCTTCCTATTAAAAGACACAATTCTTATTATACTTCCCAGAGAACAGCTTATTGAAAGCGATGAATTATTCAGGAAGGATGGGAAATTATCATTGCTTAAAAAAAGAAGGGTGATAGGAAGTTTTGTGTTTGATGAATTGATGGATGACACAATAAGTAGAAGAGATAGAATGAGTGATATAGATGTTTTTCTTGGATTAAAGATAGAGTTATTTATATGTTCTGTACTTAACATACCTGAGAAAGACAGAACATTCACATATGAAATAATAGATATATTTGATCATGTAGGAAGGGGCGCTAAGATAGGTCTTAAAGAGTGGGGTATAATAATGGAGTATAACGGGAAAAAAATATATGATATTAGGGATATAAATGAAGCATTTAATGTAAAAAAGGATATGATGAAGGAACTTAGAGAGAAGAAGGGAGAAAAGTAACTGGCACTAATAATTGGAGTTTTTTAAATTTTGTTAAACATATCAATAGGTTAGATATGAAGAGGTGGAAAAAAGGAAAAAAGTAACTGGCACTATTATGTGGACTGTAGATTGTGTACAATGGACTGTGGACCGTGGACTAAAAAGCGATTCTCTCCCACCTGTAATTTACTATATTCCGCTCTCCCTCTGAAAATTCTATCCCTATA
>JBBISZ010000350.1:0-2990 GCA_037441045.1 Deltaproteobacteria bacterium
ATTTTTGGAAATATGAAAAATCCCATTGTACAAAAACTAATCTTAGAGATATCATTTTGTCAAATAAAATCCTGACAGAAAAAAATATACTCTCAAGGAAGAAGTATGGAGTTAGTATTTAAAATGCAGATCATACAATGAGTTTATAAGAGTAAAGAGAAATTACTACAAGACATGGTTAAATTCTTGGATGATAAGATGATACTAGTTTCAGTTAGATATTTAAATAATTTGAAAGAGATAATTGTTGGAAAATATTGATAAAAATCTGTAGTGTACAAAAGAGAAAAAGTCAGGTATACAACAAAAGATATATGGTCAGATAATTTCTGTTTTTCTAAAATTTATGTATGCCTGATGGTCTTTTAGTTAACTATTCTGTTCCATATAAGAAATGGTTATTTAAGAAACATTCCAGTAAGTCCAGTATCTGGTTCTACCTTTCTATACAATTTTTGATGGACTTCCATTATGAATAGTTCGAGAGTAACTGCAACTTTTCCTCTTCCAAAATGTCCACCATAAGCGTAATATTTATGGTCTGCAATTGTTGAATGAATATGAAGTATGTAATCATTATCTGATTTTATGATGTTACCTGAAAATGAGACGAGCTCCATATCATCTTTGAAAACCTTTGATGCATATTTTCCTTTTCCCTTAAATACCCTGAGTTCAACATCTCTTAACATCCCTATCCCTGACACAACAACAGCATTTTCTACTCTGGACAGTCTCAGTGCAGCCTTTATTGATTCTATTACATCTTCATTCTTAAAGAGCCTTACTACGAGAATGCCTTTTGATTTCTTATATTGCATATCAGCCCTCCTTGTTATCTGGTATTTTCTCTCTTGCCCCCAGCCAGAATCTTATACCCACAATGGATATTATTGAACCTGTAATAGCCACAAACCAGCCTGCAAAGATGTCCACAACCCAGTGATGTCGTAGATAGACAGTTGAGAACCAGAGACTTACTGTAAGCGGTGTGACAATATATAAGAATAGTCTGCCTTTTGGAAGTGAGTTTCTATATCTATATGCAAAGATTATTGAGAGTGTGGATAGCCCCACATGCAGACTCGGAAATGCCCCGAGCATAACTGCTGCTGCCTTGTCCCAGTTGGACTGTAAAAAATGGTGAAGAAATAGGCTCGGAAGTGGGGCATTGTATGTTAGTGTAAATCGTGGAGGTGCTGCCGGAAATACAACATATCCTATATATCCGAGATACAGAGTGGCAATCATTGCTGTTGAGACCTCATAAAAGCCCTTCTGATCTTTTTGTAGATAGAGGGTAAACCAGACAGAGAGTGGGAGAATAAAATAAAGTGCGTAGTTTATTGCCATCAGATCCACCAGAATTGGATTTGCGTACTTTTCCAGCCATTGTGTTGGTTGAATCCCTCCAAAGATTGCTGCATCAAGTCTCGCAAGTGTCCATTCGATGGTCTTATTCTCCATCAGTGCAGTCTTGTCCTTGAGGTTTTCATATACCAGAATCATGAGAATGAGTGGGAGCCAATCTCTCAGGATTATTGCAGAATCTTTTATTACAGAAAAAATGTCTTTAAAATTCTTTAGGCCGTTTTTGATCACTTTGTATAAGACGCTCCACACAAAGACGCTTGTTGCTCCTATGGCAGGGAGGACAATTGAGCCATCGACCCACTTGAGAGACCCGCCGTATTTTACAATGATTGAGCTGAGCAGTATGGCAAATATCCCCAGGAACAAAAAATCGGGAGGAATTGTAAATAATTTTTTTAATACTCTCATTACATCTCCGTATGTCTTAAGAGTAAGCATGACTAAATAATTATTTTTTACAAATTATGCAAGGAAATATGATAGTCTTTATGCACATACCTGGCGTCTGTATTACCAGAAGAATTAAACAACGCGATAATTCAATGAATAAAAAAGAAGTTCTCCAAAATATTTCCCATTAAATGATAAACAGACTATAATTTCATTTAATTTGTTTACATTTCTCTTTATTTTTGTATCCATGTCGCGTACACCACCAGATGTCCATAACTTACATCTGATTCCTCAGGATAATCGTTCTCTTGCCATGCAGATATATTTCCACTCAAAATTGGCGCTCACTGAAAATGTCTCATCGTCTGTTATTCTTTTCACTTTACCACTTTCTATGTCTACTATAAATATAACTGTAGATGCATGTCCATATATAGATCTATCTAAATATTGAATTATGGGGATTAAAACTTACATCTGATTTTTCTCCACAATGGCATCAATATTGAGACTTTTTATTATATTTCCAGACCAGTTTATTATCAGGTTTTTCCATAAACCACTCCGATATCCAAATAAATATGTTCCATTTTCTATCCTTCTCGATTCATTTGTTACCACATTCCTATAGTAAATATAACTATCTTTCCCATCTCCTCCTTTAAGATACACCAGCCCTTCTCCATAAGCTGCCGGTGAACTGACCCAATCCAGATCAGATACTATCTTTGCCTCCTTAGATTCTCCAATCCTATAATAAAATACTACTCCACATCTCTCACCATTTTCACACGCATTTGCTGCATTAAGCCAGTATATCCTATTCTCATAATAAACCAGCCTTTCTATTAACTCACATCCATCACAATTTGGTATAGTTCTTACTTTTTTATCCAACAAAGACAAATATTTTACATTCTTCCCAAGACACTGTGCGGGCTCTATCCATACTATGTGACTATCTAAAGATATAGAGCACTTAATAGAGCAGTTTGATAATGCCTATGAATACAGGAGAAGGAGGCATACAGAAAATGAAATATATTTCGAATAGATTTATTTGTGAGGAAAGACGAATATATTTAAGATCTTATTTAACCAATAAAAAAGGGATATGGAAAAATTATGAGGTTTCATTGCGACCTAACTAATTTGAGTGAATAATCTTTTCTTTGTGATTCTTTTCATCCTATTTTTCAGGATTATTAAAATTCTTTATAGAA
>JBBISZ010000351.1:0-2965 GCA_037441045.1 Deltaproteobacteria bacterium
TCCACAAGATTTGCAATATCACAACCCTTATAAAATCTCCTGTCTGCATATCTTCTATATCTTGCCATCTGATAATAGTAATCAGTAACCACCTTCTCCTCTTCTCGCGTCATCCTTATAGGTGGATAACCCTCGGTGTATATACTTACAAAGGCGGTAGATAACGCCTCCCTCACAGGATGAGGAGTAATCGATTCTGAAGGAATTAGTACAATTTTCTGAAGTTGTCGCTCCTCCTCAATCTTTGAAAGCAGGGCAATCTCATTATCAATCATTCCCATCACACCTGTAAAAATAGATTTATATTCTTTGTTCATAAGGATACCTCCATCAGGTGAGATTATTTACAACTTAATCCCTTTAAGTCAACCCCAAAAGGGCATCTTTGAGAAAAGGTTCAGAATATTGCGCTGCCATATTTTGTTTTTCCTGGGGCGTATTCTGTGGAAAAATTATTATTTTTGTTGATTGTCAATGTTCATGCCTCTGGAATTATTATTTGTACACCTTTTCTATATGGTAGTCTATAAATCTCCTGAATATAACTTAGTTAAAATTATAGAGATAATCTAATCAATTTCACCAGCAAATATTTACCTGCTTTTGTCCTTGAGGAAACGGCAGATATCAAAAAAATAGTAACTCATACCGCATCTCTAACCGTTTGAGGTATTAATAAACTATAACTTATGATTTGACTATTCAGTATGTATGTAATATTTATCAAGAATGGAATCAAGGAGAGCTCTATGAGAAGGTTATTAGTTTGTTTTATCACAATATCCATTGTATTATATGCTTGTAAAGATCAAAAGAAGGAATATATTGAAAATGTAAAACCTATTATCACCGCCCTCGAACAGATAGGAATGGAGGTGGATGGGACAGTAAACGCCATAAAGGGTGATGGAATGTCTATATCAGAGTTTGAAACAAAAATTCAGGATATAGAAAACAGGCTCAAAAAAGAGAAAGAGAATTTTATACATTTTATTGCACCGATGGAACTGGATGAGTTTCAAAAGAAGATTCAGGAGGCAATTGCTGGAGAGGAGCTGGCGATCTCCTCTATAAAATCCTATGCAGCCAGAAAAAATATGCTCAAACTTGCAGAAAAGCAGATTTTAGAACTTGAAAAAGAAGAGCAACAGTTAACAACCTCTGGCAAAAAGCTCGATAAAGACGAAAACGCAAAGAACAGATTGAGCAGGATATCCACAGAGAAGGCGAATCTTCAAAAACAGAAAGATAATCTAATTGGTGAGATGGAGGCTCAGATGAAGTTCTTCTCTACCAGCCATGAATACTTTACAAAAATGCTCAAGGCAATGAAAGGGAGGCTTAAATGAAGTGTCCATGTTGTGGAACAGATATACCAAATCCGGGAAAGTTTTGTGGCTCCTGTGGAACGCGACTTGCGCCAGACATGTGTCCGAATGGACATGTATTAAAAGAAGGAGAGAAAGACTGTCCTCAGTGTGCCACTCAGAAGGTTCAGAAGGTAAAGACTATCGCCCCGTCAGATAAGGGTAAGACACTCTTTGAAATCAATACTATAGCACCCGTAGTCTTGGGCAAACAGGAGGAGATAAAGGAGTTCCCTTTTGACCAGCAGGCAGACAGGCAGGAAGTTAGAAAGACAAAAGTGGTAAGAACAGAATCATCGGTAAGTGGTCCAATGCTTTCAGGTTGGCTGGTCAGTTTTGAAAGAAAATCCGAGGGAGAGGATTTCAGAATTTTTAATTGTGATAACATTATTGGTGCAGCACCTGTATGCAATGTAAGAATAGATCACGACTCTGTTAGCAGCAAACATGCGGTTATCTCATACAGGGATGGAAATTTTTATATTCGAGACCTCGGTTCTACCAATGGAACATACCTCAACGGAATTAGACTTGATAGAGAGATGCTTATTAACGATGGTGACACAATTACATTTGGACTGTTCAACTCTATCTTTTGCAGATTCAAGAGGAAGTAAATATGTCCATTATTGTTGGCAATGCATCACATACTGGAATGGTCAGGGCTGTCAACGAGGATTACTTTGGATATTATAGAATAAGCGATCTGGATGTACTTGTTGTGGCAGATGGAATGGGAGGACACAGGGGTGGAAAGGTTGCAAGCAAGATAGCAGTAGATTCAATTAGAGAGTATTTTGAATCTCAGGCGAAAAACAGGGTGGCCATAGAATCTCTTATTGATGAATCTCTTAACACCGCAAATCGTATGATACGAGATTATGCAAGTGCCAATCCAGAACTCTATGGTATGGGCGCAACAACTATACTGCTTGTAATAAGGGGCAAGAGTGCTTATTTTAGACACCTCGGGGATTGCCGTCTTTATCTCATTAGAAACGGTGAAATCAAACGAATGACAAAGGACCATACTCTTGTCCAGAAATTACTTGATGACGGCATAATTACCAGGGCTGAATCTCTCTTTCATCCCGAGAGAAACATCGTAAATAAAGCACTGGGAGGTAGATTTTATCTCGAGTATGATGAACCAGTAGGAACACTTGAACTACAAAAGGATGATAGATTAATTATATGCTCTGATGGGCTCTTTGATTCAATGTCGGACGAGGAGATCGGTGAAATTGCAAAAAACGGAGATGTGCAGAACTGTGTCAATTCACTAATAGATGAGGCAAATAGAAGAGGGGGTAACGACAACGTAACTGTACAGATGGTAATTTACACAGGAGAATAAATTATGATATGTCCAAAATGTAAGACCGAAAACGCAGCAGATGCAAAATTCTGTCTCGGATGTGGAGAGCCACTAACCAGAAAGACAGTAGCAGTTGCGGCAATGGCAGAGGCAACCAGAACGCCTGATAAAATTGTTATCGGTAAAAACTATGAGGTGGTACAGAAGCTTGGCGAGGGTGGTATGGGAGTTGTCTATAAGGCTGTTCATAATCTCTCCGGACAGGAAGTGGCTATAAAGA
>JBBISZ010000352.1:0-2955 GCA_037441045.1 Deltaproteobacteria bacterium
AGTACTGGAATGAGCCAGATTCTCATTCCATAAATATTTCGTTGAAATATGGAGGATACGAGTCTGCCAGGAAGGCTCTGGGACTTTCCCCAGAACAAATAATAGAGGATGTAAAGAAGGCAAGACTCAGAGGTAGAGGTGGGGCGGGATTTCCGGCAGGACAGAAATGGTCTTTTGTTCCAAAAGATAATAAGCCTCATTATCTTGTAATCAATGCGGATGAAGGGGAGCCGGGAACTTTCAAGGATAGATATATTATTGAGAGGTCTCCACATCTGCTTATTGAAGGAATGATTATTGCCTCATATGCAATTGGTGCTGAAGAGGCATTTATTTATATTCGTGGGGAGTTTAAGAAGGGTTTTGAGATACTTAATAAGGCTACCAGGGAGGCAGAAGAGAAGGGCTTTCTGGGCAAAAATATCTTTGGCTCAAAACACAACCTCAAAATTCATATTATCAGAGGTGCCGGGGCATATATTTGTGGTGAGGAGACCGCACTTCTGGAGTCAATAGAGGGGAAGAGTGGGAGACCAAGGCTCAGACCACCTTTTCCTGCTGTCTCAGGTCTTTATTCAAAACCTACAGTGGTGAATAATGTTGAGACAATCTCGCTGGTACCAGCCATATTTGAAATTGGCTGGGAAAAATTTTTATCACTGGGTTCTCCAACGGACGGTGGAACAAAGCTTTACTGTGTTAGTGGACATGTTAAAAAGCCTGGATTATATGAACTCCCGATGGGAACCAATCTCAAAGAAATTATTTTTAACCATGCAGGTGGAATAACAGGAGATAAAAATCTCAAGGCGGTATTGCCAGGCGGCTCTTCAACTCCTGTAATAAAATGGGATGAATGTGATGTAAATATGGATTTTGATTGTGTAAAGAAGATCGGTTCAATGCTCGGCTCTGGTGCAATAATAGTTATGGATGAGAGAACCTGTATGGTAAGGGCGCTTGAGAGCTTTCTTGAGTTTTATACAGATGAATCCTGCGGGCAGTGCACACCATGCAGAGAGGGTGTTCCGTGGATTTATAAGATTGTAAAGAGAATAGAGGAGGGGAAGGGTTCTATTGAGGATGTGGATATGCTTGTGGAGATTTCCGAGAATATTCTTGGAAATACGATATGTCCACTCGGGGATGCAGCTGCAATGCCTACAATTTCTATTGTAAAAAAATATAGAGATGAATTTGAATTACATATAAAAAATAAAGGATGTAATTCTGAACATCTGCCTCTTGCACCTGTTCTGGAGGGGAGAGAATGGGTATAAGCGCACAAATCCTCTTTTATATCTCTGCAGTTCTTGCTGTATTAGGTGGATTAATGATGCTATTTGCAAGAAATACTGTAAATAGCGCGATGGGACTGCTTCTCACATTTGTCTCCACATCTGGCATATATCTTTCTATATCATACCCATTTATTGCTATGGCTCAAATCTTTTTATATTCGGGTGCGGTGGCTGTATTGATAGTATTTGCAATTTTATTGATAGATGAAGGCAAAAAGTATGAACTCCCCGTTCAGGGTATATTGCTCAAAATATTATCAGTAATTTCAGTAGGTTATATTGGATATATTTTATCTGTGATATTTAATTTTTCAGACGCAAAGGGTGTATTCATATCAGAACTTAACAAGCTTGGTAGAATAGTTCTGAATGACTATATTCTTCATATTGAGGCACTCTCAATTATACTTGTAATTTCCATTATGGCAGCAATTCTGATAGCAAAGAGGAAGACAGAATGATTTATCAATATGTCGTGCTTTCAATAATATTATTTGCTATAGGGCTTATCGCTGTAATTCTGAGAAGAAATCTGATTGTGATTCTGATGGGGATTGAGTTTATGCTAAATTCAATAGGCATATTATTTGTTTCATATTCAAGATTTTATGATAATTACACCGGGGAATTTATAGTGCTTGTTATTATGCTTATTGCAGCCTGTGAGATGGCAATTGGATTATCTATACTTATAGGGATGTTTAGAATATTCGGATCCATAAAGTCGAATGATATCAGGGAGCTTAAAAACTGATGCAATTTGATATTTCAAATATTGTAATAATATCGCTTATTCTGCCATTTGCAGGTGCATTCATAAATGGAATATTTTCAAAGTTTATTCCAAAAAAGGTATCGGGAATTCTGGCATCTCTGACTGTAGCAATTTCTTTCATGATATTCGGATATATTTATGTAAAATATGTAAAATATTTAAGCGTCCCTCAGATAATTTTTGTATCCAGCTGGTTAAATCTTGGAGATTTTTCTGCAAACATATCTGTGATTGTTGATCGATTGTCTCTGATAATGTCTCTTATGGTGACAGGTGTCTCCGCTCTGATTCACATATATTCTATTGGATATATGGAGAATGATAAAGGTGTAAACAGGTATTTTGCATATTTAAATCTTTTTGTTGGTTTTATGCTCATTCTGGTAAATGCGGAGAATATTGTCCTTATGTTCGTAGGCTGGGAGGGTGTTGGTCTATGCTCTTATCTGTTGATAGGTTTCTGGTACTCAGATGAAGAGAAGGCTTATGCAGGGAGAAAGGCTTTTATTGTAAATAGAATTGGGGATCTGGCATTTATAATCGGAATTTTATTTATACTTTTATACATTGGTTCACCTTCTTTTTTGGAAATAAATAATAAGGCTCATAATTTATCCAGTAGTATTGCTTTTGCTATAACACTGCTTCTATTTATTGGAGCAACGGGTAAATCTGCTCAAATACCTCTTTATGTATGGTTACCTGACGCAATGGCAGGTCCTACCCCTGTTTCAGCATTGATCCACGCTGCTACAATGGTTACTGCTGGCGTGTATATGATTACACGTCTGGGTTATCTTTTCATTTCATCAGAATTAACGCTCGCAATAATAATGATTGTAGGGTCGATTACAGCACTATTCTCGGCTACTATTGCAC
>JBBISZ010000353.1:0-2945 GCA_037441045.1 Deltaproteobacteria bacterium
CCTTGAAGGATTATGTAATCCTTCAAGAAATACTTTATAAATGTGACATTTTAAAATTGAAAGCACATTCCAATTATTTATTATTGAAAAGCAAAACAATTTAGTATAAAAGATTGAGTCCATGAATTACCAGAAGTTTATAAAAGTGATAAATATAGTTTCTACTTTGCTTGTTATAGTCGTCCTTCTGTATTCTATCAGCTGGTATATTTACAGTCCACTTACTCGCCCCAGAATAGATGATTATAAAAACATCTCCTCTTATATAAGATCTCAGTTTGAAAAAGACTCAGATGTTATTATCCTGCAACCATTCTGGGCGGAGAGGGCGAGAGAATATCTGGGAGATCTCAACATCATTAATCCAAGGGATGTAAAAAATGAAGATTTGAGTCAATACAAGAACATTTATGTCTTTTCAGTCTTTGGATATGGTGAGAATATTTACGAATATATGAATAAAAAGTTCAAATCCCTTGAAAAGAAAGAGTTTGGGAAATTATCTCTATTCAAATTTCAAAACGAAAAAATAGAGAAAGTAATATATAATTTTTATCAGAACATAAAGGATGCGAAGATCAGAATCATCAAAGGCGGAGAGATCAAAGAGTGCAAAGATTTTTCCAATGATAGATGGAGGTGCGGTGGACCTGACTGGCAATACATAGGCAAAGAGATTCTGGACATTGATGGGACCGGAAGAGAGTGTCTATGGTCACACCCGATGACAGGCTCTATTATTGAGATTAATTTTGAAAATATACCAGCAGGAGACATTTTGAAGGGGTTCTCTGGACTTACAGATGAGGCAGTGCGCTATAAAGAGGGTTCGCCTGTCTTCCTGAGCATCCTTATTGATGATAAGGAGGTTTTATATCACAGGAATCCAAACTCAATCGGAGCAAAGAGATTCGAGATTGATACATCTGCTTACAAAGGTTCAACACACAAAATAACATTTAAGGTAAGCACAGTGCTGGATGGAGTTAGACACTTCTGTTTTTATGCCGATGTGAGGTCAAGATGACAAACAGAAATACTCTTACAAAGAAAGACTACATTATTGGACTGACCATTGCGCTAATATACATCGTTATACTGATTGCAACTTCAAAAGAAATAGGATTTGTGAGAGATGAAGGCTACTACTTCAAGGCAGCAGAATTATATAACGGCTGGTTTGTGGAACTCTGGGAAAATACCAAAAAAGGTAAACCTCTACTCTCTTTTACAAAGGCGAATATTGATAAATATTTTAATTACAACCATGAACATCCAGCGCTGATGAAAGAACATTTTGGATTTTCATGGCAGATCTTTACCAACAAGATTGGAATCACAAACAATTCTACTGGATTCAGGCTGCCAGGGATGTTTTCTGCAGGATTGCTACTATTTCTGATGTATCTATTTGGAGCCGAATTTTTCAATCGCAGAGTCGCAATATTTTCTACACTTATGATGGCTGTAATACCAAGATTCTGGTTTCATTCACACCTTGCCTGCTTTGATGTCCCAATTACAGCCATGTGGTTTTTTACAGTCTATGCATTTACAAAATCACTTTATTCATTCAAATGGGCTGTTCTTACCGGTATAATTTTTGGCTTTGCCCTTGCCACAAAGCACAACGCATATTTTATACCCTTTTTGCTCATTATCTATGTGCTCTATCTCAAACACAATGACCTGAGATTTTTCAGAGAAAAAGATGGAGGCGTATCACTATCAATCCCTTCAATCCCAACCGCTTTCTTATTCATGCTTATCTTCGGTCCTGTAATCCTTGTTGCACACTGGCCATATCTCTGGCCCGCTGTTCTTGAAAGGCTGGGGACATATATTAATTACCACCTTCATCACGAACACTACCCTGTATCATATTTTAATGTTACATATGACAGACCACCACTTCCAATCTCATACCCCTATGTAATTACAGCCATCACAGTCCCCGCCACAATCTGGATACTTGGAACACTCGGTTCATTTAGAACTACATTCTGGCTGATTTATCAATGGATAAAGAAACAATCAGGAATCTATTCCACTCTTGAAAAAAGGGCATTTATGCTTCTTATTTTACTCAACGCATTCTTCCCTATCTTTTTAATCTCCCTACCATCTGTTCCCATCTTCGGTGGGGTAAAACACTGGCTCAATGCAATGCCATACTTCTGTATTTTAGGTGCACTTGAATTTGAGACGCTACTGAAATTTATCGTATCTATAAAACCAACACTCATAAGATTTTCCAGACATATACAATACGCCGTTATCTCCCTTGTGACACTCACAGGTATACTCGGGATAATCTATATTCATCCCGTTACAACGGGTTTTTATAATGAATTTGTAAGAGGTGTAAGAGGCGCTGCCGACCTTGAGATGCAACGTAAATTCTGGGGATTTGCAGGCTATTATGAACTGGAATTCATAAACAAGAATCTACCTCCAAACTCATCGGTCTATTTCCAGCGAACAAACTATGACTCATACAGGATGTACCAGAGAGATGGTTTTTTACGAAAGGATATAAATTACGCAAATGAGCCCAATAATGCCACTGCGGCAACATTTCACTTTCAGAAAGGATATATGAAAGATCTTTATAAGACATGGATGGAATTCGGAAATAAAGTTGCAAGGCACGGCACTTACATAGATGAAGCCCCGATGGTACAGACATATATTCGCTCAAAATAAAGAACTATGTCACTGGAGAAGAAAAGACTTTTAATCTCAATACTCATATCGCTGATTTATCTTATTACTCTCGCCTCTACCCTCAAAGATATAGGTCCCACCGATGATATAGATTATTACATGAAGGCTGCCATAAAATATACCGAATGGATACAGAACACTATAGCGGGGATTGCAAAAGGGGATTTTTCGGGGTTTTCAAGAAGTGAGATCGACAAATATTGGGTAGAAAACCATGA
>JBBISZ010000354.1:0-2934 GCA_037441045.1 Deltaproteobacteria bacterium
ATGGTTTTTCAATACAGATGGCGTTTGTTTTTATAGATACAGATCATAAGGAGGGCTCAGGGAAGGAGGACGGTCTTCCGGGACTCAATATTAAGTTTGAAAAGGAGTCGTTCTGGGAAAAGTGCGTGATAATCTCTCCTCAGAGTAAGGCAAGGCTCAATGATGAGATAAAACTCAAGGCTGAAAAAATAAAAGATAAAATTATTATCCCCAAAAAGACATTTGTGCAGGGGAGGACACTTGTAGCGGTAGTTCTCAAAAGGGATCTTAAGGATTTTTCTGAAAAATCAGGTATTCAGGTCGTTATGCAGAGCAATGAAGGATATCCAGACAAGAAGGATTTTCTTACGAGGAAGGTAAATGAATATGAGGGACCTCACAGATTTGGTGGAGGCTCTGACTATGATTGTGATCCGCATGTGATTGATATTCTTGTCTCACCTGCAAAAGGTGGAAAGGAGGAGGCTGATAAGCAGCATGAGATTTTGAAAAAATACAAATGTGATGCAGACTCATCAAAGTGGGAGATAGTAAGAATTCCAATGGTATATAAATAGCCGGGTAGACCTATGATAAAAAAGATTTTTATTACATTACTTTTAATATCTGTTTCAGTACCTATCTATTCGGATACATCAAACTTTGAGCTATCCGGAAAGATTTACAATAAGTGGTTATATAGAAATAATGATTCGCAGGGAGTTCTGACTCTGGGAAATCCCTTCTGGCCCAAAGAGGGTATAAGTGGAGACAACGGAGCAGGTTCCGAATTTGAGCTCAATATAAAAGGGACTGTATCGCAATATGTGCTTGCTACAGTAAGACTTGAGAGTAGATTTGGCTCCATCTGGCAGGACTGGTGGGAGAATGGAGATATTAAGTATGACTCGCCAAATACATCAGGTGAATCACTCGGGATGAATCATGCAGAGTATATAAAACTCAGAGGTTACAATATAAGACTTGCACCTCCAATCCCATTTGTAACTGTGGTGAGTGTTGGTTCATCTGATTTTTCTATGTTCAATGCCTACACAATAGGGAAATCCAGATATATTGACAGAGACAATGGAAAAGGAATTCTTGTAGAGGGTGCAAATAAAGGGAGAGATTTAGAGTATATCCTTGGAATTATCGCTCTTCCCAAACTGTATGTTGGGCCCGGCTGGTCCACGGGTATAGGAGATCCTGCTCTCACGAATCCTTTTTACTCAAACGACTATGCGTATGCGGGAAAGTTAAAATACAATATCACCGACAGGCTCAATATTGCAGGTATTGTGAGTTTCATAAATGACCTTGAGGCAAACCTTATAGATCCTGATGCAGTAGGTGCAAAATATCCCGATTGCAAGGATGAACTTGGCAACCCGATTCCAAATTGTGAAAAAGATCATGCAGTCTCTATGGATTACCGTTACAGAAACCTCAATGCCACCCTTGAGACACAGTATGATATTACGGACAGGATTTCTCTCAATCTGCTAATAGGTTATTCTATATCAGCCATTAATCCCAAATATGTAACAAATGGGGTTAAGGAATCTCAGGGGATGTTTCCAATGATTTATTCAAAGGATCCAGTAAGTGATGCCGTTGAAAAACTTCTCTTTGAGATAGTGCCATTTGAGGATATAAACTATCAACTCAGACTTGAACTCTTCAACTTTGGCGAAAACTGGACAGCCACATTTGGAACAAGAAGAGAGGCAGATGTACTAATAACAGATGGATTTCTTGAAGGCGGGCAATTACCCACACTAAATCTGGCAAACGAATTTATAGACTTTGATGAGCCTTTTTATGAGTCCTGTATAGGCTGGAGAGGTATCACACTGCTCAACAACATCAATTTGAGTGATTTTATGTTTTCTCTTGAATATACTCTTATTACTTACAATACAAATAGGCAGAATAGGGATATAGATGAGACATATCCAAATTTCACCTATTCAGAGGGTTATACAGATACAGACTTTTATGACTATTCAAACACGCTTGATAGGGGGAGAGACCCGAGGGCTGTTTTTAAGCGAAATCAGGATAGACTGACACATATTGCAGTATTTAATACAAAATATGTTCCTTCATTTTTATCTAAACTATCACTAATGCTGAAGGCGAAATATATAATTGACACAGATAAGCGCAAGAGCGGGACAGATAATGATGACTACGAAGGTAATATTCTTACAATGAGAGTAGCATCGGAATATCAGTTTACTGATGAATTTAAGGCTGGTATCGGTTATCAGTATGACAACTGGGATGAGAAGAATAGGTCATCAGACCCCACAGAGACAATTTATTATGACTATATCACTGTAAAGCACAAGCCATTTCTCACCCTCTCTTATATCTTTGGAGGTGCATCAATAAAATATTTGCTTGAATACATAGATAAGAATCAGAATAGAGGAGAGCAGTCTCCTCATGAAAATATCTTCAAGGTATTTCGTTCCAAGGCTACTATGGAGGTTGTATGGTAAAAAAACTATTAATACTCATAATGATTCTTTTTGTACAGAGTTGCGGTATAGAGACTCTACTTTTTAATAGTCTATCTTCAAATATACCTGAAGACCCCGGAGGTGTTGAAAATAGAATACTTGCAGGTACTACATCTCTATTTAATTCTGGAATGGCAGATCTAATCTCTTCTACTGGTGAGAGCCTCGCAATTAAGAGCGGTCAGATTGAGCCAGATGGTAAGTTTATTATTGAATTGAGTTCAAAGATTGATGTGAGCAATGCAATTATTTTATTAAGGAACGGCAATAGAGTCCTTATGGACATATACCCCCGACTTAATAAGGCAAATACCATTGAAGAGAGCAGGGAAGATTCTTTTAGAATAAAGGTTGTTGAAAGCCAGATAGATGAGAGAAGTACCGCATATACAATAATGATAGTGGAGAAGTTGAGGCAGAGTGG
>JBBISZ010000355.1:0-2916 GCA_037441045.1 Deltaproteobacteria bacterium
ATCCTCTCCGACGGGAGTGGTAGAAGAGTAGATTTTACAAACACAATAATAATTATTACTACCAATGCAGGTGCAGAACTTTTTTATAAAAAGAATTCATCAAGACCTGTTGGGTTTGGTTCGGAATCGAGAGAAATTAATATTTCCGAAAAGGAAATATTTGATTCTCTAAGGAGTTATTTTCCGGTTGAACTTCTCAATCGTATTGATGAAAAGTGTATTTTTTATCCACTCACAAGAGAAGAGATAAAAAAGATAGCGGGTATAATCCTCAGGGATACTGTAGAGACACTAAAAAAGGAGAAGGGCATAAAGGTTGTATTTGATTCATCGGCAGTGGAATTTGTCCTGAGCAATGATGGGTTCAACAGTGAACTCGGGGCAAGGCCTTTAAGACAAGCCCTCAATCGTTTTCTAATTGCACCTCTTGCTGAGATGATATTAAAAGGTGAGATCTTAAAAGAATCGGGTGTTATCATTAAGTCTGATGGTAGGGGTATAGTCTTTGAAAAAATATAAACCTTCTATATTTATCTATGGGGCAGGCAGGGTAGGTGGCACTTTATATTATTCTTTGCTACGAAATAAAAATTATGTAAAAGCCTGTACAAAGAGAGACAGGAAAAGAGAGTTCGTCTCCTCAAGATATTTTATTAAAAATTACGATAAATTTGATGTTGTTATCCTTTCAGTACCGGATAGGGAACTGGAAAATGTTGTAGAGTATTTGAAAAAGTCTCCTGTAAATGTAAAAGGGAAGGTCTTACTCCATACCTCCGGGACAATAAGTTATAAAATATTAAAACCGCTTGAGGAGAAAGGATTTATAATTGGTTCATTACATCCTTATTTCTCATTTTATAAGGTGCTGAGGGATGTATCTGTTGATGGTATAATATTTTCCCTCTCCTGTAGTATTGAGCATAAAGACAGAATTTTGAATCTACTGAAAAAAATAGGGATAAAGTCGGTATATTTAAGCGATGATTTAAAAGTTCCATATCATATATCAGCCGTGTTTGTGAGTAATTTTTCGGCATTACTACTCAAAGTTGCCAGAATTTTATTAAAAAAGACTGATATTCCAGATGATAAGAGAGATGAAATGATTTTTTCTCTTCTTGGTTCAACGATATATAATTTGAAGAAATTTGGTATTGAAAAGACTATTACCGGTCCGGCGATAAGAGGTGATAAGAGAATACTTCATCTGCATAAAAAATATCTAAAAAATAATTTATATGAATTTTCTAATCTCTATTCTATGTGCACTACTCTAATACAGAAAATATATGAATAATTGGATCCACTTCAATATACTTGTGGTAATTTATATTATAGCGTTTTTATTATTATTTTATATGCCGATGTCAAAAAACCCCAAAAATTGAAAATTTTATAAAAAATAATTTTGCCAGTAGAAAAAAATTAGATATAATCTTACAACTTTTTAGGAGGTCAGTATATGCCCGAACTTAGAAAAGACCCTATTATAGGAAGATGGGTAATTATTGCAACGGAGAGAGCAAAGAGACCCAGCGATTTCAAAGTGGCTCAGGAGAAGCCCAAAGGTGGTTTTTGTCCATTCTGTGAAGGTAATGAGGATAAGACACCTCCCGAGATAATGGCATACAGGAAGAACGGCTCAGAGCCGAATAAACCAGGCTGGATTGTAAGGGTCGTCCCCAATAAGTTCCCTGCTCTTATGATTGAAGGAGGTCTGAATAGAGAAGGGATAGGTATATATGATAAGATGAATGGAGTAGGGGCACACGAGGTTATTATAGAAGGGACTGCACATGATAGGGCGCTTGCGGACTTCGGGGATGATGAAGTAGAATCTGTTCTCTGGGCATATAGAGACAGAATTATTGATCTCAAAAAAGATGCCAGATTTAAGTATATTATGATTTTCAAAAATCATGGAGAGGCGGCAGGTGCATCACTTGAACATACTCATTCTCAGCTTATTGCACTCCCTATTGTTCCAAGATATGTAACCGAAGAGATGAACGGTGCAAAGGATTATTATTCATACAAAGAGAGATGTATATTCTGTGATATTGTAAGACAGGAGAGAAATGATAAGACGAGAGTAGTCTTTGAAAATGATGATTTTCTTGTAATCTCTCCTTATGCACCAAAATTTCCGTTTGAAACATGGATACTTCCAAAGACGCATCAGACTCACTATGAAGATGGTCAGGTGAAGGAGTACCAGAACCTTGCAAAGGCTCTAAGGATTACCCTCAAGAAACTGAGCATAGCGTTGAATAATCCACCTTATAATTTTATTATTCACAACACCCCTGTTATTACCGAGAAGAATATTCCATTTTATCATTGGCATATTGAGATTATGCCGTCTCTTACAAAGGTTGCAGGCTTTGAATGGGGCTCTGGATTTTATATTAACCCCACACCTCCAGAGGATGCGGCAAGACATTTGAGAGATATTCAGGTTTAGATAAAAATTGTACCGAATAATACTGTACAACATTTATTCGGACATTTTTTAGTGATTAAATTTGTAGAGTTCATATTACCTTGCGGGTGATGTTTTATACTAAATTTGACAGATTGTTGTATTAATTTTGTATTTTTTGATTTTAGATTGGGAGATATGAGATTGAAAGATTGTTTAGAATAAAAACGCTAATAAACTATTCAGGCTCTAAAAGCTTTAAGAATTTTATAATCTGTTATCTACCAATTGTGGACCGTATAAAGTGCCAGGTACTTTTCAGGCATCATAGTACTTTTGCATCTCAATTTCCCTGAAATTATGAGAAAGTTTTTCTCATCCTGTTATTTTTTCTGTTCCAATTTGACGTTATATGGCTTTTTAAGTTGTTAAATTACCGTATTTAGTAAATACCAAACAAATCTTGAGACAATTTCATACAAATTGCCCCT
>JBBISZ010000356.1:0-2894 GCA_037441045.1 Deltaproteobacteria bacterium
ATTTTCAGGGGTAGTAGCCTTTATACCGATGTTTGCAACGGGTATTTTTAGGATTTTACTTATATTTTCTTTCATTTCATCAATAAATTTACCGATCTTTGGTCTCTGAAGGATTATGGTAGAGTCAAGATTTATTACTGAATATTTTTCTTTCTCAATTATCTCTTCTGTCATCTCGAGGAGTTTGAGACTGCATATTCCTTTGTACCTCCTGTCTTTGTTCGGGAAGTAATGTCCTATATCTTTGAGTCCGCAACCTCCCAGCATCGCATCACAGATAGAATGTAACAATGCGTCTCCATCTGAGTGGGCTATGGCAGATCTTGTATCATCTACAATGACTCCGCCAAGAAATAATTTTCCACCATCCTTTATTCTGTGAATATCATATCCAAATCCTACTCTGAAAGAAGGAGTCTTATTGATCATTTCAAGATCTCCTTTGTATGTTATTTTTATATTTGATCTATCTCCTTCTATAATGAAGGGGGAGATACCGACATCTTCAAGCAGATACGAATCATCGGTCGGCATATTCTTATGTCTTTTTTTAAACCATTCATCATAGGCATAGAGTATGAGTTCGCGTCTAAAAAATTGAGGTGTCTGAATCTGGTAGATGCCGTCTCTCGGGATTGTTTCTATTATCCTGTCCTTATTTACCTTCTTAATAGTGTCAACGAGTGGAATTGCAGGTATGGCTGAACCTTTCTGATAGGCAGTCTTTATACCAGTAGAGATCATGTCTATATTTATAAAGGGTCTTGCAGCATCATGAATGGCGACTACAGGTGAACCACCATATCTTAATGGTTTTAATGCATTATATACACTGAAGATTCGTTCTCTACCACCTTTTATGAGTAATATCCTTTTTTTGTCAGATCGGTCTTTTATAACATCTTTAATTTCTGAGTAATTTTCACTATTGTAAGTGATAGTAATCCTTGAGATTCCATCCACACTGAAAAATATATCAAGCAATCTGGTAAGAACAGTCTTTCCGTCAATGAAAATAGCAGATTTATTTACATTACCGAGCCTTTTTCCCCTTCCCGCAGCAAGCAGAATCAGGTCAAAATTACAATTATGCATTAAAGATAGATTTTATCTCCTGTACGATGGTATCTTCATTGGTATTTTTTACAATGGATAGTTCATTGATCAGAAGGCTCCTTGCTGCATCCAGCATTTTTCTCTCTCCAAATGAGAGGTCCTTCTGACCTTTCAGTCTGGAGAGGTCCCTTATTACCTCGGCCACCTCAAAAACTGAGCCGGTCTTTATCTTATCCATATATTCCCTATATCTCCTGTTCCATGTCTTTTTGGATGTGGGAGATATATTCTGCGATTTAAGTATTGAATAAATATCTTTGATTTTGTCCTTGGAAATAATCTTTCTGAGACCTTCCTCCTGTGCCTTTTTGGTCGGAATTAGAATCTTACTCTCCGTCTTAAGTATTTTCATTACATAAAATGTCTCTTTACTGCCATTGATGTCCCTGGTCTCAATTGAAACTATCTCTCCTACCCCCTGAGTCGGATAAACCGCCTTTTCTCCAACCTTAAAATTGATATTCATCAGTGACCTCCTTTGTTAATAAACTTCGGAGCAGGTGTATTATATACATTTTTTTAACAGAAAATCAATAAAAAACTGATACTCAATTTCAAAAAATTTATTTATTGACCTGGATTAAAAATTGGTAATAATCTGTTATAAGTTTACGCTATGTTTAGATTCTCTGAACCTAAATATTTAATTTTGTTCGTTGTATCAGTTGTATTGCTGATATATCTAATAAGGCAGTTTTATCAGTATAAAAAGAAAATACTGGATATATTCAGTGAAGATGTGCTTTATAAAATAACTAAAAATTATGATATTAATAAAATCTTTAAAATCTTAATTTATTCTGGAACTGCATTAATTATAATGTCTATCGCGATTATGGGTCCACAATCGGGCTCAAAGACAGTGGATGTAAAGAAGAAAGGTATAGATATCATAATTGCACTGGATGTCTCAAGATCCATTCTTGAACAGGATATCCCCCCCAGCAGGCTTGAAAGGGCAAAGATAGAGCTTGGCAGTCTGATAGGTATGCTCAAAGGTGATAGGGTAGGTGTAATTCTATTTGCAGGTCAGGCGTTTATGCAGGTTCCACTTACAACAGATTATGATGCCGCAAGACTATTTTTAAGAAATGTGGGGATAGACTCAGTACCTGTGCAGGGGACAAATTTCAAATCTGCGCTTGTTCTCTCAAAACAAATGTTTGATAATATCAAGGAGAGTGGAGGCAATAAAGTAGTTCTTATCCTGTCTGATGGAGAGGATCATCAGGGCAATTATGATGAGGTGATTGAGACATTGAGAACTTCTGGGATAAGGGTATATGCAATTGGTCTGGGGACTCTGACAGGGGAGCCTGTGCCAGAAGATATAGATGGCAACAAAGGTTACAAGAAGGACAGGTCAGGACAGGTTGTTGTAAGCAGGCTGAACGAAGGTATACTCAAGAAGATTACAGCAAGCACAGGTGGGATATATGTTCAGGGTAGTAGTAAAGAACTCGGGATGCCGATTATTCTGGAAGAGTTAAAAACTCTTAAAAAGGGGGAGATCAGTTCAAAAGAGGTATATGAATATCTGGATAGATACTGGATATTATCTCTTATAGCAACTTTTCTATTGATTTATGCCTTTCTTATATTGCCATTTTTAAGTAAAAGGAGGGGACACCTGATTGCAATGGCACTGGTGTTCTTATTTATGTCAGGCTTCTCCCCATTTCTAAAAGAGAATTCTGAAACAAAAGAGGGGAACAATCTCTATAATGAAGGCAAATTTCAGGAAGCAATAAAGATGTATGATAAGGCACAGAAAAAAT
>JBBISZ010000357.1:0-2879 GCA_037441045.1 Deltaproteobacteria bacterium
ACTTTATACCACATCTTTGAAAACAGGTACGTTCTGATTTTCTCATTAAGATTGTTCTTTATTTTAAGGCTTAAGTTTTTTTAAGTATCAGATCAAGCAGATAATATCTCATAAAGTCTTATATTCATTCTTAAATATGCATACAACCATATTAAGTCCCAATAAAACTACAGGACTACTCTCAATAAAAAATGAACAAAACTTTATATATAAGTCTCCTTCTAAAATTTATTTTAAGCAAGCCTAATTACGATTCATTCAATTTTCGGTATCAGGCAGAGAAATTCAAAATCCCTATTAGCATTATTCGAAAATTGGTGCATAATATCGGCTGGCACTGTTATAACCATTCCACCCGAGAGTGAATACTCCTTTTCATCAATCTTTACAATTCCATCTCCTGACAATACAAAGACCTCATGTTCATAATTGTGCTTATGATAAGGTGTATACCCACCTTTTTTGATTGTAAAAAGCCTCATATAAAAATTTGGGGCTCCATCATCCTTTGATACAAGCCATCTTATAAAGACATCTTTTGCCCCTTCCATCTCTACCCTGCTCTGTTTAATCTTTTCATAATGAATAGCCTTAATCTTCATATAGACCTCCATCTTTTATTTTATAAAAATAGACCTTTTCCTTTCTTTTTTCAATATCAAATCAGGAATAATAATATCTCACCTTTACTGTCTACAATTTCTAAAAAAATTCAATTTTTTAATAAAAATAATCGTCTCCGATTATCTGGTCATATAAATATTTCAATTTTAATGAAAAAACCAACGCAAAAATGTACCTTGAATTACCTGCAACATATTCATAACTTCTTTACATATTGTTAAATTTTTTATATAAACTCCTGTGAGGTAAATATGCCCAGGGTATTATTTGTAGATGATGATTTTGAATTTACCAATATGCTTTCCACATATATTTCAATGGAAGGTTATGAGGTAGACTCCTGCAACTCACCAAAGAACGCCCTAACACTTGTTCAGAACAACCAGTATGACTTTGTGATTACTGATATCCGTATGCCCGAGATGGATGGCATCAAATTTCTTGAAGAGACATTAAAAATCAAACCTGACCAAACAATAATTGTAATGTCGGCTTATGGAACTTATGAGACAGCTCTGGAGGCAATAAAGAGGGGCGCATACGACTACATATCCAAACCCTTCAAACCTGAAGAGTTATTATTGCTATTGAAAAAAGCAGAAGAACGGGAAAACCTGAAAAGAGAAAACAGTCTGCTTAAGATGCAGATCCAGAAGCAATCCGGGCTGGATAATCTAATAGGGAACTCTGTTCAGATTCAGGACATTAAAGAAAAGATAAAAAAGGTCTCATCCATAGATATTACAGTTCTGATACAGGGAGAATCAGGGACTGGTAAAGAGATAATAGCGAGGGCAATACATCAACTAAGTCAACGATCATCCCGACCAATGATATCCATAAATTGTGCTGCAATACCAGAAAATCTAATAGAAAGTGAGTTGTTTGGACACACCAGAGGGGCATTTACAGATGCACATACAGATAAGGCAGGCCTATTTGAAGAGGCGCACAGATCAACTATATTTCTTGACGAAATAGGTGAACTCCCTCTATCTCTTCAGACCAAACTTTTGCGCACTATTGAGACAAAAGAATTAAGGAGAATCGGAGAAAATAGAGACAGGAAGGTAGATGTAAGAATAATTGCAGCCACATCAAGAAATCTTACCGAAGATGTAAAAAATGGACGTTTTAGAGAGGATCTCTTCTATAGACTAAATGTATTTAACATAAACATTCCGCCCCTTAGAGAGAGAAAAGATGACATACCCGTTCTGCTCAAACACTTTGTATCCATTTTTGCCGCAAAACACAATCGCAAAGAGCCTTCACTGGATAAGGAATTAATACAGCATCTCCATAAGTTTAACTGGCCTGGCAATGTCAGACAACTCGAGAATGCTGTTGAGAGTGCAATCATCCTCTGTGATTCAGATACCCTGAATATCTCACACTTTCCACAGATAGGTAATTCTACCCTTGAAGATAATTATCTTGATATCTCTATTGAAGAGAAGTCTCTAAATAGTGCGGTAGCCAGATTTGAAAAGAACTTTATTATAAATGTTCTCAAATCAGTAAATGGGAATCGCACAAAGGCAGCAAAGATTCTTAATATCAGCCATAGAACATTGTTATATAAGTTGAAGGAATATGGTATAAAGTAACATTATAACAAGGAGCAACAGATGAAAAAAGTAGTAATTGTAAGTGCAGTGAGAACTGCAATAGGTTCTTTTGGTGGAATGTTTAAGGACATCCCTGCTATGGAACTGGGCGTCATAGCGGCTCAGGAGGCAATAAAACGGGCAAATATTGAAAAGAAAGAGATTCAGGATGTTATTGTTGGACATTGTTTTATGAGAACCGACGAAATCAATATAGCCCGATGTATATCCCTCAAGGCAGGAATACCGTTTACAACACCCGCTGTCACAATCCAGAGGCAATGCTCATCGAGTATGCAGGCGCTTATATTTGGAGCCCAACAGATATGGACAGATGAGAATGATACAGTGCTGGTTGGTGGTGTAGAGAATATGAGCAGAATACCGTATGTTCTCAAAACAGCGAGATGGGGAACCAGACTGAAACATGCAGAACTTACAGATATGCTTTGGGAAGGTCTAACAGATCCTCTGACAGGGCAGATTATGGGGATTACAGCAGAGAATCTGGCAGAAAAATACAATATATCTCGAGAAGAACAGGATGAGATTGCTTTAACAAGTCACAAGAGAGCAATTGCGGCGATCGACAGCGGCAGATTCAAAGATGAGATTGTTTCAGTAGTTCAGAAGAGCAAGAAGGGT
>JBBISZ010000358.1:0-2879 GCA_037441045.1 Deltaproteobacteria bacterium
CAAACGGAAACGAGGCAATCAGAATAATAAATTCCAATTCAATTGAACTGATAATATCAGACCTGATGATACCCGGTCTATCGGGTATGGAACTCTTAAAGTCCATTAAAGAATTAAAATATGATTGCCAGTTTATTATAATTACTGCCTACGGGACAATAGAGACGGCAATTGAAGCCATAAAGAGCGGGGCATATGACTTTATTACAAAACCTGTAAATCGTTCTCAACTTTTAAAGACTGCAAGACTTGCACTTGAAAGGCAATCCCTAATCAGGGAAAATCAGCAATTAAAAGAGAGAATAAGGGATCTTGAAGGAAATAAGATTATAGGTAATTCAAGGATATTCAGAGATGTCCTTAATAAGGCTCAAAGTGCTTCACAATCGGAGGCAACTATTCTTCTAACTGGAGAGTCAGGCACAGGAAAAGATATTCTTGCAAGATATATTCACAACATAAGTGCAAGGGGCAAAAACAGTTTTATTCCAATAAACTGTGCAGCAATACCTGAAAATTTGCTTGAGAGTGAACTGTTTGGATATGCAAAAGGTGCTTTTACCGGCGCCGATAGAGATAAGAAAGGGAAATTTGAACTTGCTGATAAGGGCACAGTTTTTCTGGACGAGATATCTGAAATACCTTTGCCACTCCAGGCAAAACTCTTAAGGGTGATTGAAGACAAGATGATTGATATATTGGGAGGCAATTCAAGGAGAGTCGACATTAGATTTATTGCTGCAACAAACAAAAACCTTGAAGAACTAACATCCCAGGGGAAATTTAGATCTGACCTGTATTACAGACTCAATGTAATATCAATAAATATACCTCCATTGAGAGAGAGGACGGAGGATATCCCGCTCCTTTCAAGTTATTTTCTCAACATCCTATCAAAAAAATACAACAAAACGATTAATGGCATATCACCTGAGGCAATGAATCTTCTGCAATCTTACACATGGCCAGGAAATGTCAGGGAATTACAAAATACTATTGAAAAGGCTATTGTACTATGCAGGGGTGATGAACTCGATATTAATGATTTTGAGAATCTTGAATCACCCCTTAAGGGTGCGCGCAGGGAGATAAATATTCCTCTCGGTATTCCGCTTGAAGAAATCGAGAAACTCATTATTTCTGAGACATTAAAGCTGACAAAAGGCGATAAAAATCTTGCCGCAAAACTGCTTGGAATAGCCACAAGGACAATATACAGGAAGATTTCCTCAGAGGAATAATAGGAGAAATCAGGGCTCAATCCTGAAACCACACGAAGGACAGAACCTTGCACCTGATACCAGTTCCTTTTTACAATTACTGCATACTGATTTCAGGGGGGCACCACATTCTGTACAGAAAGCCCCTCCCCCTGTTTTTGCATTGCAATTCTGACACACCATATGTGCAACTCTGGAATTTGAAGGTGTAATCTGTGGTTGTTCGCAATTACTTGAAGATGCCGGTATTGGTACAGAAACTACCGGTGGCGCAACATCTGTTGAGGGTTTTTTAATTTCTAAAGAAGACACTGTGCTCTGTTGATATGTACTACCAATCTGGGCAGCAGCCCCACTTAAGAGATTCTCCTCTCCTGTAAAGATAAAGTACATCACACAGATTACAACCAGAATAAAAGGAGATGCCACAAGCCCTCCAATATATGTTATTGAGAGTATACCTGATATTAATCCAAGAATAAGGACCATTACAAGATGCATTCCAAATCCGACCGATGTAACCATCTCTTTGCTTCTTGACATTGCGTCTCCCATTGACAATCTCTTATCTACAATAAAAACTATTACATACATCCATATTGTAGAAAGAAGTATTCCCGGGATTATACACAAAACAAATCCAAGAATAATAAGAATACCCAGAACAAGAGTGGTCAAAAAAAGTACACCAAACTGATCCATCGCAGAAAAAATATCACCAATTTCTGCTGGTCTTTTTTCCCTCACTCGCCTGATCACCATTTTGACAAGCCCGCCATACATTGGACCTGCCAGAATTCCAAGTGTAACCAACCCAATTATACCTGCAAGGAGCCCACCTACAAGAAGGGCTACAATATCTTTAACAAAGAGATCCCACGCATACTTAAAAATCTTGTTAAAATCCATTTTTCCTCCTCCTATTTTTTAACTGCATGTGCAAACATCCACTCCACACAAAATGGTCTGATATATACCGGCGTCAGAGAGATCTTTTTGAAGGATTTCTTCAATATGTCCTTTAACATCTCAATAGTGCCTGTATCATATATATCACAACATTGTATAGAGACGATACCGTTTTTATTAAGATTTTTGGCTATCTTACTGAATATATCCTTTAAAAATTTTTCCCTATCATTCTGTGTTAACCATTCAGGATGTAATGTAAGATCATATATAATTGCATCAAAACCTCTATATTCATTCAGGAAATGGTTGGCATCGTCAATAATGACCTTCACTCTTTTGTCTTCAAAAGTCTCACCACATATTGATGGGAGATGTTCTTTACAGGCAGTGATAACCATCTCATCTATATCAATCAGGTAGATCTCCTCTGCCCCTCTCTTGAGTAGCTCCTTGGCTACACCACCATCACCCCCACCCAGAATTGCAACCCGTTTGAGCAGTCCCTTTTCTGATATAGGACTTACAAGTGCATCATTATACTCCTCATCTCCTATCTCGGCTATCTGAACATCATCATCCAGAAAGAGCATTCTACCAAAACTGACATTCAAAATAATATCTATCTTCTGATACTTTGAATGCCCTGAAAATATTCTATCTTTAATGTGATATCTCGTCTCTGTCCCTATAGATCCATACGTTATCATCCAGTTTGTATCATTTATCTCGAGTTCATCTCCTCTCTTA
>JBBISZ010000359.1:0-2844 GCA_037441045.1 Deltaproteobacteria bacterium
ATATCCCACCACCCAGACTTAATTCAAATTTCATATTTAACGGATACGCCTTCTTCTGCAATACCATTATCCTTTCATTTTCACCCGCGCTAACAATGGATGATACAGATATAAAAACAACAATTAATACAGCTACGAGATTGAATCTCTTCATATCTTCCTCCTAAAGGAATTGTTATGAAATGAGTAATTACCACATTTGCAAAAATCAAGTCAATAAAAAACCGAATATATTTTGCAAGTGATTAATGCTTATGTTTATGTTTGACGAACTTTTTCACTGACTTTCTGATCTCTATAACTTCACCGGCAGGTCCTGGTACTGCACCCTCAACATATATAAGGTTGTTTTTGGGGTCAATTCTATATATTTTGAGATGTTGAATTGTTACCTGCTCATCGCCGTAGTGTCCTGCCATCTTCTTGCCCTTCATTACCCTACCAGGCCACTCTCTGTTACCAATTGAACCGGGATGTCTCCTATAAAAGTGAGTACCTCTTGTCATCGGGAAACCTGCAAAATTCCATCTTTTCATTACCCCCGCAAATCCTCTGCCTTTGGTTCTTCCTGTAATATCTACAAACTCACCTTTTGAGAAAACATTTTCAACTTTTATCTCCTGCCCAATCTGAAAGGTATCGAGAGCGGAGCTATCAACCCTGAATTCTCTCAGGATCTTATGAGGTGCAACATTCTGCTTCTTAAAATATCCCTCCTCAGGTTTTGCAAGATTTTTGGGCTTCTGATTAAGATAACCAAGCTGAATAGCAGTATAACCATCCTTTTCCTGTGTTCTCTTGTTTACTACAGTGCATGGACCTGCTACGATGACAGTGACATTATGGTAATTACCATATTCATCAAATAGCGTTGTCATTCCAGCCTTTCTACCTAAAATTCCTGATAACATCTTCGAATCCTCCTTGGTTTATGAATTTAGATTTTTAATGTATGTTGTTCCTGCAAATTTTGCCTGTCCCCCCAACTCCTCTTCTATTCTTATCAACTGATTGTACTTTGCCAGCCTTTCAGAACGAGAGAGAGAGCCTGTCTTTATCATTCCGCATCCCATTGCTACCGTAAAATCGGCAATAAAACTATCCTCTGTCTCACCGGACCTGTGAGATACAACAGATGTATAACCAGACTGCTTTGCAAGATTGATTGTATCAACGGTCTCACTTACCGAACCAATCTGGTTGAGTTTAATAAGTATTGAGTTTGCAACCTTTTTCTCAATGCCTTCTCTCAACCTGTTAATATTTGTAACAAAAAGGTCATCACCTATCAGTTGAATTTTTGAACCTATCTTTTCTGTAATTATCTTCCATCCATCCCAATCGTCCTCTGCCATACCATCCTCAATAGAGACAATAGGGAAATCAGAGACAAGTTTTGCGTAAAATTCTACCAGTTCAGAAGGTGACATATCCCTTCCTTCCGTTTTCATCTCATAGACTTTTTTCTCCTCATTGTAAAACTCACTCGCTGCTGAATCAAGTGCCAGATAAACATCTTTTCCGGGTTTTAAGCCCGCCTTTTCAATAGCAGATACTATCAAAGAAAGAGTTTCGCGTGTATTTGCCACTCTCGGAGAAAATCCACCTTCATCTCCAACTGCTATGCCGAGCCCTTTTGATTTCAAAATCGATTTTAAGGAATGAAACACTTCAGAGCCATATCTAATAGCCTCTGCAACACTAGCAGCACCTGCCGGCACAATCATAAATTCTTGAATCTCAAGAGCATTATCTCCGTGTTTTCCTCCATTTAAAATGTTCATAAAGGGGGTCGGAAGGACAAAACTATTGATTCCTCCAATATATTTATAAAGGGGGATACCAAGTGCAAATGCTGCAGCTCTCGCACATGCCATAGAAACTGATAGAATGGCGTTGGCACCAACTTTATTCTTGTTTGGAGTTCCATCATACTCAATCATAAGACGATCAATTTCGCGCTGCTCTGTAACTGGAATCCTCTTTGGAACAATTACAGAACTTGCTATAACACGCACATTTTCAATTGCTTTCTTTACACCCTTCCCCAAAAATCTACTCCTATCGTCATCTCTCAATTCCAGTGCTTCATGCACGCCCGTAGATGCACCTGATGGTACAGCTGCTCTTCCAATAACTCCACAATTAAGTATTACATCTGTCTCAATGGTTGGAAATCCTCTCGAGTCCAGTATCTCTCTTGATCTAATCTCTACAATCCTCAAATCATGTTCGCTCATGCACATACAAAACCTCCTTATTTCACTTTTAAAGAATGAACAGGTGCAAGTTCAAAACCTGAGATCTGATATCTATCCTGAGATTTTTTAAGATGAATCAAATACTTTACTTCTCCAGTCACACTATTAGCAGGATACCATTCTCTCCTCGATAGAACTATATCAGCTGCATCATTGCCTTTCGGCATCACATCCAGAACTGTGAAACTCTCTACAGACATATCGCTCCTTCTATCCTTTTTTGATACAGTGCTCAAGAACTTTTCATCAGTCTTTCCAGAAACAAAATATCCATCCAGCCCTTCATAATCCTCTATCAACATCTTGTCCAATAAAGGTTTTATACTTTCTGAAATTTTCTTCTTCAATTCCTCATTTGCAAAATACTCTTTTGAAAACTTCCCGAGCTTTGATTCAACATATTTTTCAGCAAAAGTTTTCATTATTTCAAGATCTTCCTTTTCTATCCTTGAAAAATCTTTTGTCCTTGTTTTTATTATTTCATAAATTCGGTTAAGAGACTTTTCGGCAAATTGCGATGAAGAATAGTTTGCCACTACTTCCATATAATTCTTTATGGCACACTCTGAATCACTGAATTTCT
>JBBISZ010000360.1:0-2822 GCA_037441045.1 Deltaproteobacteria bacterium
TTGAAGTACCCCGCCACTTTTTTTACTCCCTGTCCTGAGTAGAATAGCCAGTAACTCTGTATCACTCAGATTCTTCTCCCCATATTTTAACAATCTCTCTCGGGGCATCTCTTCTGATACATAAAGATCCTTAAACATATTCTTTCTCCCATCAATTTTTATTCCAGATTGCTTGTCTTAATGTGTTGACAGGTGCCAGTTACATTTATCTAACATCGGTTATAAGTTAACCCTGTCTATCTGTATTGAGTGCCAGTTACCTATTTAATCTAAATGGTTAAAATTATGTAAAAAATAGCAAATGTTGACTATTTTTTTTATTTTATTTTTAATATCGTGGGTTAATTTTTGAAACCATTTATTCCATATAGCATCTTAAAAATGCTTTGATACTTTCAGGAGGTATTATTATGAACGAGACAATTAGAATCGGAGATTTTATTCAAGATCTGGGCTTTGATGTTTATAACCCTATGGATAGGGTTTTTGCACACAAAAACATTTCTGAAATATTGAAGGAGAAGAAATGGATTGTGTTTTTCTTTTATCCTGCTGATTTTACATTTGTATGCCCGACAGAATTAAAGGACCTATCTGATAAATATGAAGAGTTGAGGAGTCTCGGGGTTGAAGTGATATCATTTTCAACTGATACAAAATTTGTTCATCTTGCATGGTCAGATAGTGAACCTCTTTTAAAAAATGTAAAATTTCTTATGGGGGCTGATCCAACAGGAAAGATTTCAAGAACTTTTGGTGTTTATGATGAGGAGTCAGGGCTTTCGAGAAGAGGAACTTTTATAGTAGATCCTTCAGGTAAGCTGGTAAGTGTAGAAATATCGTTTGATAATGTTGGAAGAAATGCAGACGAACTTGTAAGAAAGGTAAGGGCACATATCTATCTTTCAAAGCATCCAGATGAAGCCTGTCCGGCAAAGTGGAGAGAGGGAGAGAAGACCTTAAAACCGTCTGAATCTCTTGTTGGTAAAGTGGGAAATTTCTTGCTTAATAAATAAAAATATTTTAGTAATTATAGAGAAGGTGGAGTCCTCCATTAACCGCCCTTCTGGCTGATGACTCCTGCAAATATCTCGCAGGAGGGATTTAAAATTATGATCAGTGTTGAAAAGGATTATCATAAACAAGGGTTAAGGAGGATATGTGAGATTGCCCACGATTTAAAATTAGATGAAATAGAGAAAAATGCTCTTGAAATAGAAAAAAGACTCTCAGAGGGCAATTTTAATCTTGCATTTCTGGGTCAGTTTAAGAGAGGAAAGTCAACATTAATTAATTCTTTTATTGAACGCAATGTACTTCCAACCGGGCTGGTACCTGTCACTGCAATTATTACTTATATTAAATATGGCGAAAATGAGTCAGCATTAATAAAATTTAAGAATGGTAAATCGGAAGTAATTGACAAAGGTGATATTTCTCTGTTTGTGACCCAGGAGCAGAATCCTGACAATAAGAAAAATGTAGATTATGTTGAGATTTTACTAAACAATGAGTATCTTAAAAAAGGCATAGTTATTGTTGATACTCCTGGTCTGAGCTCAGTTTTTTTATCCAATACTGATACAACCTGTCAATTTTTACAGAAGATTGATGCAGACATAGTTGTACTCGGAGTAGATCCTCCTATTTCCTATGATGAGTTGCAAATGGTGAGAGAGATAACGAAGACTATTAAGAAGCCTATTTTTGTAATAAATAAGGTGGATAGAGATAGTAGTCAGAGCATTGAGACTATAAAACGATTCACGATAGATATCCTAAAAAAAGATTTGAAGATGGAAAATCCAGTGATATTTTGTATAAGTGCAAAAGAAAAGGAAGATGGGAGGATCACTTATGATTGGAATGGGTTTGTTTCAGAGATTGATTACCTGCTTGATAACAAGATAAAGATTATTTCTGAAAGTTATAAAAATTCCATCAGGAGATTATCTGACACAATTATGGAAGAGATTAATATGCGTATATGTGCTCTATATCAGCCGTTAGGGGATTTGAGAAATAGAGTAAAACTTTTACGAGAGTTCAGAAAAAGTTCAGAAATATTTATTAGGGAGCTCGGTTATAGGTTTCAGTCTGTGCAGGATAAAATAAGTCATATTGTTGATATTGAGAGGAGAAAATATTTTGATAACTATAGAAATGATATAGATGAAGAATTTGAGAAATTATTTAATCAGATTATAGAAAAGGGAAACAGCGGCATGGAAGAATATTTTATATCAATTCATCCGATTGCAGAAAGATATGTGAAGCAATGGATAGATTATATAACTCCAATATCAAAAAAGTATTATGATGAGGCAGTAATTAAATATAAAGAAGAGGTTTTGAAAATAATAAATAACCTTGAGGAGATATCAGGTAAATCACTAACTTCAAGTCCAGATTCAAAATTAAATGTAGATATAGAGGTTCAAAGCGAATTTTATTTTCATCATTTTATGAGATATACCTCTTCTTCTATATTCACTTTTCTCATTAATCTCTTAAAGCCTAAAAGAATGAAGATTATAGATCTAAAAAGGGAACTAAAAAATTATTTAGATTGGCTTATCTATGCAAATTGGCATCGATATATAGGTGATATCAATCAGAGAATAATAGAAAGTCGTAGAAGAATAGAAGGAGATTTTAAGAATGTTATTACCGCTATTATAAAGAGGATGGATGAGGCGATCTTATATGCAGAGGATGTTGTAAAAGATGGAAAGGGTAGAGTGGATGAAGAGAGCAATATATTACAAAAGACGGTTGTCAAGAGAATTGTGTCTGTCCATAAAATTTTTTCACAAACATCT
>JBBISZ010000361.1:0-2231 GCA_037441045.1 Deltaproteobacteria bacterium
GAGGCTCTCAGATCTATCGGGATTGGAATATACTATATTCTTTTCATAATAAATATCCGTTGGACCAACCTGGAGTGATAAAATCGCATCTTCAGTAAAAAATTTTTTAAATTTGTGTACAAGTTCAATATAGAGTTTTTGTAAAACCTCATTATTTGGCAGATATATTCTCTGAGCCTTCTTCAGTTTTACAAAAGATACAAGAAGATCCTTGATATAGTTTATCTTATGGATATCTATTGATTTCTGCTCTTCCATGATCAAGTGTTATATAATATAGTAAAATGAAATAATTGCAAAAAATTTGTCATATTTATATATTTATCGAGAATTAAATCATGGCTGAGCAAAATACAGATTAAAATCAAATTAAATATCCATCCATGTAATATTTATAAAAAGTTAAAAATGTAAAATTTCACTGATAATATTTACATTGAAGAATATTTTCGTTTTCATTTGTAAAAATAATATGTTACATATTTTAAGTGATTCCAAATATTAAGGAGATTTAAGGAGTATGTATCAATTATCAGAATATGTAATAGACAATTTAGATGGATGGGAGCTCTTGCTCAACAAGATGATAAACACAAAAAAGTTCAATAGACACCTCTCCCCCGCACTATTCATACCAGGATACGGAATGAATGCATTTATCTTCAATTATCACCCAAACGGTAAATCTCTTGCCCAATATGTGGCTGATAGAGGTTTTGAGGTCTGGATGATCAATTTCAGACAGATGGGAAAATCTCGATGTTATGATCCATCAAGGGAAGAAGAATACAGTCTTCTGGACATAGCTCGATATGATTTGCAAAATACTATAAAGTTTATAAAAGAGAACACAAGATCTATAAGAGATGATATTCATTTCTTATCCTGCTCCCTTGGAGCCAGCATAGGTTTTATATACTTCGCCTTCTTCGGAGAAAAAGATATTAGATCATTTACAAATCTTGGAGGTCCGCTGAGATGGGTAAAGATTCACCCTGCCATAAGAATCGCTTTTTATTCATCTACCATTATGAAAAATATAAGATTTAAAAAATCTCGCGAGCTGGCAAAGAGATTCCTGCCTCTGATAAGTAAGACACCTCTGCTCTCCATCTATCTGCATTCAGAACATATAGATATGTCAAAGGTAGATGAATTTACTCAGACCGTAGAAGACCCAAACAGATTTATAAATGCAGAGATTTCAGAATGGATGAGAAATAAGGATATGATATTTGAAGGAAAAAATATAACTGAGGAATTCAGGAAATTTACAAAACCTCTATTGTGTCTGATAGCCAACTCTGATGGTATAGTTCCACCTGAGACAGTCAGATTCCCCAACTCTATTGCAAATTCATCTATTAGAGACGAGATAGTAGTTGGAAATGATAAAATTAGATTTGCCCACGCAGATTTATATATCAGTATGCATGCTCAGAAGATGTTTTTTGAACCATTCTCTGACTGGCTTAAAAAGATAGAAAATATATAATACTCTATCTCAGAGACAAAAGTTCATTTATCATACTCTGGATATTGCTTCTAATAGATTCATTATAACCAGATACGAGAGTATTATCCCCGGCATCTTCCCTCTTTAGTTTATCAAATCTAATTGGCTCCCCAAACTGTATCATCCATTTGGATGGCAACGGCATAAGTCCAAGCGGTCCCAAATGTGGAAATGTATAAGTTACGGGTATATAAGGTAACCCAATTACATTTGCAAACTTCTTTATTTTAAAAATCAATGGGTATGTTTCCTCTGCACCCACTATTGCAACAGGTACAACAGGCGTGCGATTCAGAATTGCAAGTCTGACCACTCCCCCTCGTCCAAATCTCTGGATTTTATATCTATCTCTATACAGT
The DNA here is from genome assembly GCA_037441045.1 of Deltaproteobacteria bacterium. Lineage (GTDB taxonomy): Bacteria > Myxococcota > SpSt-1050 > SpSt-1050 > SpSt-1050 > SpSt-1050. The sequence goes on from JBBISZ010000361.1 coordinate 1,876, forward strand.
TTTGATATCCCCTGAATCCCCTCTGGAAAAGTAGCAATACCCATACTCTTCTTCAAAAGTCTCTCCGCATTCTCCCTGCAAGCCCTTACAGCACCGATGCGATTCATAAATGTCCCTGCAAAAGGTAGATGATAGATGTAGTCCTCTATCAAAAATCTTATATCCATCTTTGACGGATGTTCATTCAGAAGAGCCAATCTCAACATTATACCATCAAGAGGGAAAGTCCCGGAGTGATTGGAGACGAGAATGAAAGGACCAGACGAAGGTACATTTTTTATCCCTTTGATAGCAGTCCTGAAATATTTATAAAATAAAAATTCATAAAATCAACGCAGCATCTCAAAAAACCTGTT
>JBBISZ010000361.1:2244-2821 GCA_037441045.1 Deltaproteobacteria bacterium
AAATTCATCAATATTGATATTCTGTATATCTATCCCCTTCCTCTCCTTTTTTCTTGAGAAATAATCCAGTGTAACAATATCTCTTGCCGCCTTTATAAGTCCTCCTGCTATCTGGCCAAAGGACCTTTCTATTATTTTAGTGCCTGCATCTCTAAGTTCATCTCCCAATCCACCTATAGTTCCTATTATTTCATTAATGAATTTTTCTTCCTGATTCTGTATCTCCTGTTCCATATCCATTTCAATTCGCAAGTTCTATTTTGCGAAGCCTCCTTGTACCTAAAAAATTCTTTATTGCCTCAAGTGATGAATATTTGGGAGTAAACCCCATTCCACTCCTCAGTTTCTCATTATCAACATTCCATACATACTTAATATAATTTAAAAAGTCAGGTGGAAATCGGATAAATTGTCCATTCCATAGAAAAGAAATTGAGCCTCTCAAAACAAAATAAGGGATTGGAATAGGCACTATATCACCAATCTTCATAATCTCCGATATTGGAAGCACTCCATCAGATGCAACATTAAATTCCCCTTCTACATCATTATCAATAGCCTTTTTGAAGATATCAAT
>JBBISZ010000362.1:0-2806 GCA_037441045.1 Deltaproteobacteria bacterium
ATTCAGAATCTCGAGAAAAAACTTCAGGAAAAAGGTATTCAGCAGGTAGGAATATATTCCACGCCACAGGAGGCAGAGGTGGCGATAAATGGAAAGGTAGTAGGTAAGACACCTTTTGCAATAGAGCTCAAACCGGGTAAATATACACTTTCTCTTACAAAGAAAGGATATATCCCGATAGATAAGGAGTTTATTGTATCACCTGATAAATCTCTTGAACTTGATTTTTCACTCAACGAGTTGAATGTTGAATCTGCCAGACCTCAGGAGCCACCTAAAAAGGAGGAAAAAAAGGAGATAGTAAAGAAAGAAGAACCAAAGCCTGTTATTAAAAAGGAGCCTGTAAAAGAGGAGAAAAAGGATAAAGATCAGGGTGGAAGGTTCTGGACCTATGTTATGGGAGGTGCAGGTGGTTTGATGATTGGTACAGGTGCTGCATTTGGAATTCTGGCGAGTTCAGCAGAATCTGATCTTAAGAGCTCCGGCAATGTAAATAGAGAGCAATCAGCAGTGCAGGGATTGGCTGATGATGCCCAGAATTATGCAATGATGGCAAATATCTTCTATGGGGCGGGTGCAGCCGCTCTTATTGGTGCTACAGTATTGTTCTTCGTTGAAGGCAAACCCTCTGAGAGTAAACCCCAATCTTTTATGGTAAGTCCGTTTGAGGATGGGTTTTTATTTTCGTATCAGGGTGATTTCTAATTAATATTCCTAAGGAGTCAGGATATGTCGATAAGAGGCTATAAATCTTTTATTCATTTCCTGGTGGTACTGATTGTCCTATTCTTTGCCACTGGATGTGTGGGACCAATGTGGTCATCTGTGCTGATTATGGATGCGGCGAGCAATTTTAAGGCTGCAAAGACTGTAGATGCAGAGAAATATGCGCCATATGAGTATTACAAGGCTGAAGAATTTTTGCATAAGGCGAGGCAGAAGGATGCTTATGGCCAGTTTGAAAGGGCTATTGATTATGCCAAGATTGCCAAGGAGATGGCAATACTTGCACAGAAGAAATCTCACGATGCAAAGGCTCAGGAGTCAGGTCCTTCAATTGTTCCTCAGAATATTCAATCACCAGCAAATATTCAATCTCCGGAGCCTGTATCACCAGTAAAGCAGATAAATACTCAATAAAGGGGTTAGTATGAAGAGCAAAAGTATCTTCTTTTTTATTCTTTCTGGGTTTACAGTTTTGGTAATAGGGAGTTGCTCTACAAGCAGCATAATAAATGCTCAGACCTCTGCACTCAAAAAGGATTTGAATACGGCTATAGAGAAGGGTGCCAGAAAGTGTGCTCCAATGGAGACGGCGATAGCGGAATCTGAGATCAGATTTGCAGAAGATGAGTCATCTGAGGGCAATTCAATTCAGGCTGATAGACATGTTGAAGAGGCAAAGAAATATACAGCAAAAGCTCTTGAAATAACCAGCAAGAATCCTGAACTATGTATGCCTGTAAAAGTACTTGTCAAAGAACCGCCCAAACCTGTTGTGATTGCTAAAAAAGAGGTAGATCTATGTAAGATTGACACAGATACCGACGGTCTTATGGATTGTGAGGATAAGTGTCCAAATGATCCTGGGCCTTTAGAATTTAACGGATGTCCTCCACCAGATAGGGATGGCGATGGTATTACTGATGAAAAGGATAAATGTCCTGATATTCCGGGTCTTCCTCAGTTTGATGGGTGTCCCGATACAGATGGGGATGGGATAGTTGATGATCAGGATAAATGTCCGACAGTTCCTGGAATTCTGGCATGTCAGGGTTGTCCTGATACGGATAAAGATGGTATCTGTGATCCTGATGACAAGTGCCCACAGGAGGCAGGCATACCTGAGGAGCAGGGTTGTCCCAAAAAGTATACTCTTGTAGTTGTAAATAAGGAATCAAAACAGATAGAGATCAAGGAACAGGTTCATTTTGCAACAGGGAAAGCCAAGATTATGAAGGATTCTTATGAACTTCTGCATCAGGTGGCTCAGGTCATGAAAGACAACCCGGGCTTCAAGGTAGAGGTACAGGGACATACAGATAATGTGGGAGGGAAAAAATACAATCAGAAATTATCTCAGGCAAGAGCAAATGCGGTAAAAGAACATCTTGTAAAAGTAGAGGGTATTGATGCAGATAGACTGATAGCCAAGGGTTATGCGTTTGATGTACCTATAGCATCCAATAAGACAGAGAAGGGTAGGGCGCTCAACAGGAGAGTGGAATTCCACGTGATAAGTGGTATGGATGATTCTGCACCTCAGCAGTAGAATTTTCTATATCTGGAGATAGTGTTATATACTAAAAGCAGAAAACAAATACAACAACATTGAATTTATTGTTGGTTTATGATGAAGATTACTGATTTTTGATTCAAACAGAGCTTTTTCATTATTTTTAAGGTGAAAATTTATACCACAGGTAATATATTGACAAATATATTGACACCTGAATCTTTTACTTATTTATTGACATCATGGAGTAAAAATTATAAATATTCCATATTACTTATGAGTTATAAGTTATCGATATTCCTTATTTTTTATTTGCTGGTTGGATGTGCAACGACAGGCAATATTGTAAAATCTGAACAGGAGAGCGCAAGAGAGGAGTTTCTGGATGGGATGAAATCACTCAAGGACGGTTATTATCAGGAGGCTCTTGATAAATTTAATCAGGTGAAATCGAAATATCCATTCTCAAAATATGCGACAGAAGCCGAACTCAAGATAGGAGATGCCTATTTTGAAGATGAAAAGTATCTGGATGCCGCAGATGCATATCTTGAATTTGTAAAGTTACAT
>JBBISZ010000363.1:0-2801 GCA_037441045.1 Deltaproteobacteria bacterium
ATTGTTTTATAAGGATAAATTTTATGACTAAAAATTATTTTGGACAGCAGTGAATTAAGTAGGGATTTTAGTCCAGCCTTATCTATCTTGAGAGTAGTTGTAATTTTTACAAAGTCAAAAACAGAAATGCCTCCACGATACTTTGCAACCTGTGATGTCGGAAGGGTGTGATTGATACCTGCAGAATAATCACCAAACACCTCAGCAGAATATTCACCTATAAAAAGTGAACCGTAATTTTCGAATCTCTTGATAACCTTATTATAATTTCTTAGAACAACTTCAAGATGCTCGAGAGCCTTCCTGTTGGCAACCTCAATACATTCATCAATATTATTGCATAGAATAAAATAACCCTTATTCTCAAGGCTCTTCTCTATGATTGCTCTATTTGGATTGTTCTTAATCTGAGACTCTATCTCCCTTTTTACATTTTCAATAAGATCCTTTGAACAGGTCAGAAGTATGGCTGAGGCATTTATATCATGCTCCGACTGGGCAATCATATCTGCGGCGATAAAATCAGGTTTTGCAGAGTCATCTGCGATAATAAGTACCTCTGTAGGTCCAGCAATCATATCAATTCCAGTTTTGCCATAGACAGTCTTTTTTGCCATTGAGACATATCTGTTACCTGGTCCCACTATTTTATTAACAGGTCTAATAGTTCTGGTTCCATACGCAAGTGCAGTTATACCCTGAACTCCTCCTACTCTGTATATCTCCTTTATTCCAAGGAGGTAAGAGCAGCCGAGTATATAGGGATGGATGCCTCCGCCGCTACGTGGAGGTGAGATTACTGCAATCTCCCTGACACCCGAAACTATTGCATGAATTGCACACATCATAAGAGTTGAGACCAGAGGGAAATTTCCGCCAGGTACATATATTCCAACACTCTCAATTGGCAATATTCTCTGTGAGACAAAGACACCTTTTCTTATCTCAACTGTAAAGTCTGAAATTCTCTTAAATTGCTCTTTAGAAAATCTTCTAATATTTTCAATAGCACTTCTTATAGAATTTATGTGTTGCCCATCCAGTTTTTTATAAGCCTTTCTTATGTCTTCTTCTGAAACCCTGATATTCCCCTTTTTCAAATCCACCCCGTCAAACTTCTTTGTGTATTTTATAACTGCCTCATCTCCGAGCTTGATTACATCCTCAATTATCTTATTTACTGCCTTGTCCTTAAGTTCATAATTCTCTTCAAATAATCTGTCATTGAGGTCTTTGTATCTAACAATCCTCACTTAAATCTCCTCCTCCTCAATTCTGAAAAGACCTCAGAAAGTGAAATGTGCTCCTTTGCCATGAAGACAGTTAAGAAATACATAAGATCTGCACATTCCCATATTTTATTCTTTCTATTATCAGATTTTACAACTTCAAGCGCCTCCTCCATAATCTTGGCTCTGAGTTCTGAATCCGTAAGGGATGCCGTATATGAGGATGGATCTTTTGAATCAAGACGACTCCTTACAACCTCATACAACTCATAGATGTCAAATATCCTGTCTCCAAAACATGAGTAACTACCCAGATGACATGCCACATTCTTCGGAACAACCGTAGCAAGCAGAGTATCTCTGTCACAATCTGCCCTGAGCCTTATTACCTCCAGAAAATTTCCAGACTCCTCTCCCTTCAACCACAACTTATTTCTTGACCTTGAAAAGTAATGCATCTTTCTGGTCTCAAATGTCTTTATAAGCGACTCTTTTGAGGAGTAAGCGAAGATAAGAACCCTGCCCGTATAATCCTGAGTAATTGTCGGGATCAGATTATCCTTAAACTTAATGGATTCAATAAATGCCTCTACAAGCGAGATTTTGCCAGTATAAAGAGCCATGCCGAGCTGCACATCCACACCGATTGCAGAAAGCTCTTTTATTTCATCAATATTACTCACACCACCCGCCACTACCAATCTATTTCTTGTAATATTCCGGAGATTTTTCACAACATCAGTATCTATCCCCTTCATCGTCCCTTCATTATCAATATATGTAAATAAAAACTCTGAGCAAAATTCACTTATCCCCCTTACCGCTTCATATAAATTGATACCTGTATTATGTCTCCATCCTTTTGTATGAATCGTCCCTCCCTTTGAATCAACTGCAATTATTATTCTATCCCTACCTATCTTCTGATTTAATTCTCTCAAAAAATCAAAATCTATCCTCTCATTCTCAAATATCCTTGATGAGAATATCACCTTTCTGGCACCGTATGAAAGCAACTTTTTTTGCCTTTTCAATATCTCTTATACCTCCACCCACCCTGCACTCACCTATCTTCAATACCTCTTTAATAACATCTATATTATCACCTTTTCCAAGTGCTGCATCCAGATCTATTACTGCTATCTCGGATGTGAGATCAAACTCTTTTGCAATAGAAGTCACATCCTCCCTTTCAAGCACCTTCTCCTTTCCACCTATAAGCTGTACAGCCTTCTTATCCATTAAATCTATTGACGCTATTACCATAAAAAACCTCACAATCTAACAGGGATACCCTGTGATTTTAAGTAAGCCTTAATCTCTCTGATTGAAAATTCTTTATTATGAACCATAGAGGCAACAAGAGCCGCATCAGCACCGCCCTCCTTAAATCCAGCACAGATCTGCTCAAGCGTCCCCGCCCCACCTGATGCAATAACCGGAACCCTGACAGCGGACGATACCAGCCTCAAAAGTTCCGTATCATAACCGTCCTTTGTGCCATCTCTATCAATTGAATTCAATAGTATCTCACCTGGACCAAGTTTTTCTGCTGTCTTTATCCAATCTATT
>JBBISZ010000364.1:0-2797 GCA_037441045.1 Deltaproteobacteria bacterium
AAAACGGATACATAACTGTAGTATCCCCTCTTAAGGGTACACCAGCATTCAGGGCTGGAATTAAGGCAGGGGACAGGATTGTTAGAATAGACGACGAATCCGCTATAAACATGTCGCTTGATCAGGCGGTCAACAGGATGAGAGGGGAGCCCGGTACTACTGTCACAATTTATGTGATGCGGGAAGGGTGGAGTGAACCTAAAAAAATGGTGCTTACCAGAGAGGAGATAAAGACGAGGAGTGTGGATAAAATGCTGCTCAAAAGTGAGGATAATAAGAAGTTTGTTGCGTATATAAAGATAAATGGTTTTAGTGATGAGACTTATGGGGATGTCAAAAAGGCTTATGAAGATCTAAAGAATGAGGCTGGAGGAAAACTCTCAGGGTTGGTTCTTGATCTAAGAGATAATCCGGGCGGACTTCTGGATTCCTCTGTTAAAGTGTCGGATATGTTTCTGGAAAAAGGAATAATTGTATCAACACAGGCAAAAGATGGTGAGAAGGTAGAGGAGAAGCAGGCAACTTCTCAATCAGATGATATTAGTCTCCCAATGGCGGTTTTGATAAATAGGGGTTCTGCATCTGCCTCAGAGATTGTAGCTGGTGCACTTAAGGATAATAATCGGGCGATAGTAATAGGCCAGACATCATTTGGTAAGGGTTCAGTTCAGATTCTCTATGACAGACTGGCATCAAAAGATGAATTTAAGGAACTTAAAGATTATAAAATAAACGAGTCTGCAAGGGATTGTCTCAAATTGACAATCGCTGAATATATGACTCCAAGAGGCGTATCCATACAGTCCATAGGAATTACCCCTGATGTCTATCTGGTTCCTCAGGTAATACAGAAGCATGGAATGAATATGTACTACTTCCCCCGATATTCATCTGAAGTTAAGCTTGAAAAACATCTTGAAAGCTCAAGGCCACCACAGGATAAACCCTTTGTTGTCCTGCCTTATGTTTATGAAAAGGATACAGACGAAGAGGAAGATGAGGACAGGTATAATCAGGATATAAAAGAAGACTTTGAAATGAAATTTGCTAAAGAGCTTCTTTTGAGTAGTGGAAATAAAAATAGAATGGCTTTAATAGATAAAGCCAGAGAACTGAAGGAAAAATACTTCAATAATGAGAATACAAAATTTTCTGAAATTCTGAAAAAGCGTGGAATTGATTTCAGTTATGGTGAATCAGGAGTACTGGATCTGGATCTCTCAACCACTTATAGAAAGATAATATACAAAAGCACAGATAAGAAGGAAAACCAATCTAAGAGAGATGATAAACAGATTGAAAAGACATTGGATTTAAGAGACAATATTTTGCAGGCTGGCAGTGATTATTTCTTAACCGTTAGCGTAAAGAATAAGTCAGGTAAACCCATATACAGGTTGAGTGGTATTATCGAATCGCATGATCCTGTTATTAATGGAAAAGAGCTTTTCTGGGGTATGATCCCACCGAATGGGACAAGAAGTTATGATGTTTTGATAAAACTCTCAAAATCATTCCCATCTGTGGCCATACCATTCAGGGTGAGATTTTTAATGAATGGAGTTTATCAGGAGAAGAGTTATGATCTTTTAATGAATGTAAAAGAGATCCCTCTACCAAAATATTTGCTCTCATATCGGATTGAAGATTCGGGAGAACATTCCAACAGGAATGGTATTGTTGAGAGAGGTGAGACAGTTTTGATAAAAACTACTGTTAAAAATATGGGGAGTGGAGAGGGAATTAATCCAAGAATTGCTTTGCAGAATCAGTCGGGTAAAGCCGTTTTCCTGAAAAACGGTATGTGTTCTTATGGGCAGGTAAAGGTAGATGAACAACTCAAATGTGATCTTCAGGTAGCAGTAAGGGATAGACCAGAAAGTGATCTCAAATTTAAGTTGTATGTCTCTGATGATGTACTTTTTGAAGATGCATCTGTTACGATTAAACTTCCTTTCAATAAACCATTTCAGAATATTGCAACCGGTACTGTTGATCTCCCAACAATAAAAGTAATCTCAGCCCCACAAAATACTATTGTACAGGAGAAGATCGCAAAGATGGTTTTCTCTGTTGAAAATCTTAAAGGAAAAGAGGATATATACATAAGGGTAAATGACAACAAGGCGTTTTATTTAAGGAATTCAGAAAACAAATCTGCAATAGAAAATATTAATGCGGAGTTGCCATTGAAAGAGGGGTTTAATAATGTCTATATCTTTGTAAGAGTGAATGAGGAGCAGTATACCTATAAGAGGATTGTTATTACGACACCCAAAAAATATGAACAGAATGATATTATAGCATTTCAGTAATAATCATATACTGATATATCTGAATATGTGCCTGAGTAATTTATAATAACTGTAGGTAAAAACCTGAAATTGTTCTGCGTTTGCATCATCTTTGACCTAAAACACCATGTGCTATACATAAAATCTGAAAAGGAGTAGTTGAATTGGGACAAATATTAATATATATTTGGGAATATTTCGGAAGATAATATGCTGCATTTTTCCAAAAAAAATTATTATTTTATATATGTTGTTTTTTATTACGCCTACTATATGCTTTTTATGTACGGCTGTTCGACTGGTAAGGATAATCAAATAGATATATTATTATATGATGTAAATATAAATGATATTTACGAATCTGATATAGAGTTAGAAGAAATGAGAGATTTTCTCACAGATACAGATGTTGATGTATCTGATTGGTATTCAGATGTATATGACGTTTCCAGTTCGGAAGACATATTGTTAATAAGTGATACAATTGGAGATGAATCATCTAT
>JBBISZ010000365.1:0-2785 GCA_037441045.1 Deltaproteobacteria bacterium
CGGCACCAACTGGCGCAGGCATATTTACTGCAAATCCAGCGGGATTCTGAACACCGCTTAACTGGTTCATAGTTCTGGCATCATCTGCACCTCCATTTACATTTACAATATTCGGGAATGATAGCCCCGTAGGATTTCCATACTGAGGTGCAAAGACCATATTACCTCCCCACTGAATACCTATATCTCTAACAAAGGATGTATTGGCTTCCACAATCCTTGCCTCTATAAGTACCTGAGGAGTCTGCGTATCCAGACTTCTAATAAGCCCTTCAGCCTTAATAATATTTTCGAGTTTATCCTTGATTATTATAACATTGGTTCTCTCATCAATATTAATCGTTCCTCTTTCTGAAAGGACATCCTTTACCTGAGCTACAATGTCCTTTGCATAACCATAGTTTACAGGAACCAGTCTCACCTTAAGAGGCTCAAGTGCATCCAGAGCCTTCTTCTTTGCCATCTCTGCCTCAGCCTCTTTCTGAAATACCTCGAGAGGTGCAACACGGATAATGTTTCCAACTCTCTTCATACCAAGCCCCTTGGTCTTCAAAATAATTTCAAGAGCCTGATCCCATGGCACATTCCTGAGTGTGACAGTAACAGTACCTTTAACATCATCACTTGTAATAATATTTATCTTCGCAACATCAGAGATCAATCTCAAGATATTATGAATATTTGCATCCTTGAAGTCCATACTAATTCTTTTGCCTTTGTATTTCTTTTTTGATTCAGAGTCATCCGCCTTTTCTGGCTCCTCACCCTTCTCCTCCCCAGCCACCATTTCCTCTGAATACTTGATCTCTTTAGGCTTATCTACATAATAAAAGTCCCAATTCAAATTCTTTCCATCCTTCACCAGATGATGCGGAACCTTCCCTTTCATAGATATAGATATAATACAGTCTTCGTTATTATCCTTTTTCTCTCTGGATATCTGAATCATCGAGATTGGACCAGACTTCTCAACCCTGTCAATAATTCCCGGCACCTCTGATGAGACAGTGCACTTTGAAAGGCCAAGGATAATCTCCTTTTCAGACTCCTTAACTATTTTATAGTCTATATTATCCTTACTGAAAGAGAGCATCAATCTTGAAAATCCTTCGTATTGATTTACACTAACCGAGTTTATCAGATTCTTCTCAAAAGATGTAGGCTCCTCCTTCTTTACTGCTAAGACCTTCTCTGGCTCTGATTTTGCAATCTCTTTGGTCTCTTTTGAACCTTTATTTTCTACCTTTTCCACCGATATTGATGTATCTACATTTGGTCCTGCTTCTGGAGTTTGAGCTACTGGCTTCATTTGTTCTGTCTCTTTCGGTTTCTTCTCTTTTTCGGCTATACTATTTACTACCGGTTCAATTTTGTATTCATTTTCCTTGCTTGTAAAGAAAGTTGCAATAATCTTCCCATTTTCAAAGCGGGATGAAAACTCTGCATATTTTACATCCTTCTTAAGATCAAATACCAGCCTTGTAAAGTCCTTATGCCTTCCAATTCTCATCTTTTCAACAGGAAGTTTCTCATACTTTCGGTCCTTTATTCCCTTTGCCGTCCTGACATTACTCAGGTCAATCACTATTCTGCCTGGATTCTCCACTGTAGTAATATAGTATGGTGTAATGGCTCCAAGATCTATTGAGATAGTAATACCTGCTCTATCCTGCCTGATCCTGACATCCTTCAGAATAAAATTCGTTTCCTGATCTCCTGAGGTATTTACCTCCGCATAGACCAGCGTACCTATCAGTACGACAGAAAGAAGAATAAAAACTTTAATTAAACTACTTTTATACATAACATAGTCTCCTTCTATGGGTTAATCTTTTCTTCCGGTATTTTCATTGTAACCTTGGACACTATCCTCTTTCCTTCACTATCAATATATTCTTCTTCAACTATTACTTCATCCTTCTTGATCCTGGCAACTCTTCCACCATTCTTTCCAATTGGCGTACCAACAACAATTGAATGTCCCTTTCCTGTTGGATCTTCAACCATCGCAATAGGTTGTTCAATCCCGCTGATAATTGATGTCAGTCTCAATTGTTCTAAATCAAATGTCTCAAGTTCTGTTACCGGTCCCTGAATTCCTTCCTTTTTTACAGTTCTCATATCCAGAAAGAATGGCCTGAAAGGATCTCTCTTCCCAACAGGAGTATAAACATAGTTCTCCTCTTCTATCTGGGCATCCTGTGATCCGGCATCAATTTCAACTGCTGCCCGCTGCTGAGCAGGTACAACAACTCCACCTCCTCCGCCCTTCCCGGAGCACGCGGTGAACCTTCCTACCATTAAGACAAGAAAAATTAAAAATAATCTTCTCATTATATTAACCTCTATTTCCTAATAACCTGAACAGCCCCTGGCTTTTGCTCTGTCTGTTGCTGCTGTTCAATAAATCTAAATGTTGTAGCAATAAATTCTGCCTTAAGAATCATCTTCTGATTCTTAAAAGTTGGATCTTTAAATGTTATTTCTGATATGTTAATAATCCTTGGCAGCTTTGCAATCTTATCAAAAAATACAAGTATCTCATGAAATGAGCCGGAGACCTCTATTTTGATCGGGACCCTTGCATAGAAACCCGATGGTACCTCAGATCCAAGTTCAAAGACCTCCATTTTTAACCCCGATTTATCAAGAACATCAGATATTCTTGATAATAATTCGGGGATCTCGGCAGAATTTGGAAGAAGTGTCAAAGCATCTTTTAAATCCTGATTGAGTTTTTCTACTTCCCTTCTGAATGAAGCAAGATTATTTGCAATGCCCTGGT
>JBBISZ010000366.1:0-2770 GCA_037441045.1 Deltaproteobacteria bacterium
CCACAAGTTCCACAGTTTTTATCATCATAAAGTAAATTCGATTCACACCCCGTCTCAAAATCCCTATCACAATTATCAAATCCAGGATTACAGGAATCAAGCTTACATTGACCATCTATACAGATACCCACACCATTATCTACAAGACATGCATTTTTACATCTACCACAATTGTTTACATCCTCCTTTATATTTGCCTCACACCCATCATAAGGGTAGCCATTGCAGTCCAGAAAATTATTCCCACAATCGCATACTCCATCTCTACATTCCGAATTCGGAGGACAGCTATTGGGCTCACTCCATTCATAACAACCATCAGAATTGAAATCTCCACACATCTTCCATGTAGTCTTACTATCACATATTCTTTCAGACGGTTTTGTACATTTATCCACACAGGTCTTACCCGAATCTGAAATAATATCATTATTTACATCATCATCTGTCTCAACATCTTCATAGGCAACAACATCCTCCTCTATTAGAGAATCCTTATCAATATCCCTTATCTGAAGATCCTCTATGTCCAGATTGATATCAGATGATACACCGCCATCAATCTTAACACATTTTAATTTAGCGCTCTCATACCCCTCCTTGCAGACACAACCCGGAAGACCATCATTTACCACGCATACTCCGTGTCCGCTACAGGAGACCCCCTCACAGGGATCCGAATTCTCTATATCATTTTTTTCTCCACAACTCAGGATAAGTGAAATTATTACACAGATAAAAGGAATTCTTCTCATAATAAACTCCATAAAAATATTATATTCATTATTTGTTATCATTGCAAGTTGTCGGCGTTCCTCAAAAATAATCTCTTTGAAAATAGTCTGTACCCTCAAAATAATTGGAATAAAGCGAACCATCAATTATCCCTTTTTTGAATAAGAAATTGGAAATGAGGTCAGGATGGTGAAATTAGACAATCAAACTCAAAACTATTATTGATAAACTAAAAAATGAACTTATAGGACTAAAAAATAATATTGACATTCTGAAACTAACTAAAGACATAGAGCATATACCAGATCTGTTTGATTATGCCTGAAAAACAAGAGAAGAAAAAAATAAAAAATGGTAAATATTTTGAATAGGTTTATTTATAAGGAAAGACGATTGTAAATTTTGCTTTTTTACTTCGAATTTAAGTTGTTCTTACTTGCAATTCGGAAGGGGTTTAGATATTACTTACCTACCTCTTCTTCAAGGAAATTATTCTTATCCCAGAGAGCAAATTTTCTAAATGCAAGAAATGAATCTGCAAATTCGTCCAGATTATAATATGCACGTCCAAGATAGTAATATATCCACGGATATTTCTCCTCCGCTCCCGCTTTGAGTGCCTTTTCCCATAGATAGATCGCGTGATAATATGAACTTTCATAAAAGTATAAATAACCCATCAGGAGTTCCTCCTCTATCGAAGATGTAGGCGGAACATATATCTCTACAAGGGTTGACCCTATTCTTCTCTCTACAGAAGCGACCTTGTTGCTGTTGAGAAGATTTAGTGCAGACTGAATATTCTCATGTTTCAGTAGTTGTACAAAGTATCCCCACTTATCATGAAGCACATTCTGACCTATTATCTTAAATGGAAATGAATACTCAGCACCATCCATATACTCAATAACCTTGTTCAGAATCTCACGGTTTTGAGTATCCTCAATCTCATCAATAGACCTTCTTGCTGATTTGAGTTTTCCTCTCTTGAGTGCAGCTTCCGCAATACGAGTAAAAAGTCTCTCTGCTTCATACTGACCACGATCCTCCATCATCTCCAGCACCCTATCCACAACCTTCTCTTTAAGAAGCGGAGGAGGAGGTTCATCCTCTTTCTGAATGGCATACATAAGCAGATCAACCGGGGCATCAAATTCTATAATAGAATTATCATCAGTATTTATTTTCTCTGTTATAGCAAACTGTTCTATCTCTTTCTGCGTGTAATATATCAAAATCAGTATATCAAAAGGGTCGATAACATTGATTTTTGCAAGTTCATTTTTGAGGGACGGCATATTTATAAGATTTTCTGCAACTTTATAATTAAATTTGAATGGCTTGAAAGATCCCAGAAGTAGAGTATCATTTGAATTCTGATAGGATTGGAACAGTATTACATAAGGGAAGACCTTATGAAAGGTATTCATAAGAATCTTAATATTTTCAAGAGAGAGTTCATACATCTGTAACCATTGACAGAAGATACCGTTCTCATTGAGTCTCTGCCCGGCTCTTTTCCAGAAATCATAAGTAAAAAGTGAACTTGCGCCGCTCATCCATGGGTTTGAAGGTTCGGAAATTATTATATCAAACTTTTTATCCGTTGAAAGAATGTAGTTTCTCCCATCATCTATCAACAACCTGTGTTTTGGGGATTGAAGTGGTTGAAGATTAAAACTGGTAAAATGTCTTGTGGCATCTATAACAGCCTTTTCCAGTTCAATACTTAAGACCTCTTCTACAGGGGTTCTAAGGACAGTCCCGGATGTAGTTCCGCTGCCAAATCCTATTATTGCCGCCTTTTTCGCCTGAGGATTAAATATTACAGGTATAAGCCCTGATAACATCTGAGTACTCATATCGGATCCGTTACTTGCATCTACTTTTCCATTTACTTTGAGGCTATACATTCCGCCTTCACGATACTCCACCGTCACAGTGGTTACAATTCCATCCTTATGAAATATTATTTTTGGAGGGACATACTCTCCTCTACTATAAGGACCTCTTGCAAGATATGCCCTGAACATCC
>JBBISZ010000367.1:0-2764 GCA_037441045.1 Deltaproteobacteria bacterium
TTCAACATCCTGAGTACCTTCACAGAATCCCGTTGTTTCATTACAGACATAACCGGTAGGACATTTTCTTCCAGGATTATCACATCTTGGCCAGCAAACACTCTCATACGAATTTAATGGATAGCACACATATCCATTCCTGCAATCAGAATAAGTATTACATTCCCTGAGGCACCATCTCTTAGTTGGATTTGATGCTACCTGTACACAGATACTAATGACATTATTCTCCCAATCATAAGGGCAATTATCAAAGCTTGTACAGTCCTGTGAACAGTAACCACCAATAAAGCCTGTACCCTCCGACTCTTTAATACAAAATTGCCCTGAATCACACTTTATATTAATATCATCACAATTATCACCTATCGAACCGGGCGGGATTGGATTACATTTGAAACTCCCCTTATCACAGGTAGAATTTGGACAGTGATAATCCTCTGTGCACTCTACACATACTCCAGAATTTTGATCACAATGAGGAGTCATGGGTGTACTGGAACAATCATTATCATTAAAACATACGTTTGCCGATTCGCACTTCCCATTTACACATTTGCCAGTGCAGCAATCAGTATCAAATTTACAACCTGCCTCACACACCATAGTATTTGCATTGCAAAACATATCACATGGACATCCAGTATCCAGACAGCCTCGTCCAGCATCTACATAAACATCCACAATCCCACTATCAGAAATAGCACCATCGGAGATTTCAACATCAATACCACCAGCGTCAGGTTTTACTCTCATGCATATCCCTGTCTCTGTATTACATACCATATTATTCTCGCACCCTATCGTCTTGCAACTCACACATATATTATTTCTACAATAAGGCTCAGGGATATCGCACATAAAATCGGAATCACAATATCTCCCAACCGAAGTGTCCTGAATGTCATATTCTAAATTATCTAAACCCGCATCTGATACCTGATTCAAGATACATATACCTTTTGCTCTATCACACACATATCCTGAACGACAGTCATTATCTGACCTACAGCCTGAGGAAGGATACTGGCAGAATCCTCCA
This sequence comes from Deltaproteobacteria bacterium, assembly GCA_037441045.1. GTDB lineage: Bacteria > Myxococcota > SpSt-1050 > SpSt-1050 > SpSt-1050 > SpSt-1050. The sequence continues at coordinate 1,043 of JBBISZ010000367.1, forward strand.
ACGCACTTCATTGAACTATCACAATCATCATCTGTCTTACAGGCTTGAATTTTATTTGATAAAACACATCTGTTGTTCTGGCATACATATCCATTTTTACAGTCAGAATCTATATTACATTCAATATTTGAAGACGAATCAGAACAATTTCCCAAAATTCCTGCAATAAATATAGCCATAACCAAATAAAGATTTTTCATTAAATAGGTTTTATAATACATTGTAATACTCCGGAATTAACAAAACGAAAGCATAATATCACAATAGTATTTACTTGCAAATTAAAAATTTTTCTACTATAAGAATTGACTCAATTCGGGGCGTAGCGCAGTCTGGTTTAGCGCGCTTGCCTTGGGAGCAAGAGGTCGGTGGTTCAAATCCACTCGCCCCGATTTTTAAACTTAAAGCTTTGAAAGAAATACTTCCCAAAAACGACAAAATTAAGCATAATAAATGATAGTTAGAGAAGTAAAAATAGAAAAACTTATACACAGAGGATTGGGGTTAGGATATAAAGATGGTAGAACTATCATGGCTTACTATTCAATACCTGGAGAAGTTGTTGATGCAGAAATTATTATGACTAAAAAGTCATACTCTATTTGCAAGACAATAAATATCCATGAAAGATCATCACACCGCAGACAGCCGGAATGTGAGTATTTTAGGTTATGTGGAGGTTGTCAGTTGATGCATATTGATTATCCATATCAGGTAGTATCAAAAGTTGAGATCCTTACAGAATTTTTTAAAAGATCAAGAATAAGAGATCTTCCTCAAATAAAGACCATATTATCACGACCAGACTTATATTATAGATTAAGAGCCCAATTTGAAGTAAGATCAAGAAAAGTAGGATTCAAGAAATTTAAGACTGATGAGTTTATTAATATAGAAAGTTGTGCAATCTGTCACAACAGAATTAACGATGCAATAAAATTTTTAAACGGACTGATCAGAACAACGGATTTAAATAGACTATTCATTGCCACAGATGGAAAAAACGTATCTACATCGCCCATCAAAGATTTAGATAAAATGTTAAAATTATCAATTGATAGCACAGAATATATCTTAAGGCCTGAGGTCTTCTTTCAGGCAAATATATATACAGCCGAGGAATTTATAAAATCCATTACAAGAAATTCTGGTGGTATTTTTGCCATAGACCTCTATGCAGGTAGTGGATTCTTTTCAATTCCTTTATCAGATTTATTTGAAAATATTCTTGCAGTAGAAGAATCTGCACCATCAGTAAGCCTATTAAAGAAAAATATCACCCTCAATCGCAAAGAGAATATAGAAATTTTACAATCATCGGTTGAAAAGGCTGATATCCCCAAAAAATACAACAATCCCGATCTAATAATCGTAGACCCTCCGAGATCAGGTCTCTCAAAGAGTGCACTTTCAAAGGTAATATCATTAAATCCAGCTCAGTTAATATATGTCAGCTGTGATCCTGCAACACTTACAAGGGATGTCCTGTTTTTTTATAAAAACTTTTACAATATTGACGAGATCATTCTACTTGATCAATTTCCCCACACATTCCATTTTGAGACGATTGTAAAAATGAGAAAAATATCACTAAATAAAAAAATATTTCTAATTCAATAAAATTTTTAAGATTTTCACATCTGTCCAGAATAAATTTTGCAAAGGGGAGCCTCAACCAGTTATATCTTATGATATAAACCTTTCTGAAAGGAGGCTTCTGAT